>JANOGQ010000419.1:0-10461 GCA_031406105.1 Lysobacterales bacterium
GCACTCTGCCCACCGGCTTGCCGGCCAGCTGCTCCGCGAATACTTTTTCCCAGTGGTCGCGAGTGGTTTGCGTATACAGGCCCGTATCAACGATGGTCCAGTGCTCAGCATCTTCCAGCAGCCACAGGTTGATGTGTCCCAGCATGAAGGGCAGGGGCATGCGCAGCCAGCGAATGCCGGGAAAAATTAGTATGGATTCGCCCAGCTCAGGCCAGCGGTCAAATTCGTAAACGATGGAACTATAAGTCATGATTTTGAAAGTTACGGGAATCCTGCCTGGCGTAATTGGAAGATTTTGGAGCGGCAACAGATTGTGCCACGTTTCAGGCGCCTTGCCTGGAAGGATTTCACTGGAAGGATTTCATCTTGGGCAATTTCTCACCTTTCGGTATGATGCAAACATGAAAACAACCCAATTCGTTTTTGCACTGGCTGTCAGCGCTGTCCATTCCCTCGCCATCGCGCAGGCGCCATATATCGATCCGGCAGAAGATGCGCAGCATTTCGGAGCACCCGAAAAAATCCTGTTCTGGGAACCTGATCAGCAAGTAGCGGGTTATCGTAATATGGATCAACTGGTTCCGGTGCGCTGGATACGCGCTGGAGACGCGCCACTGCTGCTTCCGGAAAAACCTATGGAGCTGGATCTGGTAGTGCTCGAAAATGCCGCTGGCGGGATGACAGTCGAGCAATATATTGAGCAACAAAGCGTAGCTGGCCTGTTGGTGATCAAGGACGGTAGCATTGTTTATGAGCGTTATGGATTAGGCAATAATCAGGATTCCCGCTGGATATCGTATTCAGTGACCAAGTCAGTTACTTCCATGCTGGTTGGTGCGGCAATTCTCGATGGCTATATCAAGTCAGTTGATGAAAAGGTAAGCGACTACCTGCCGCGATTGCAGGGCTCTGCTTACGATCAGGTGCGCATCAGGGATATTCTGCAAATGGCATCCGGTGTCGCATGGGATGAAACGTATGCAGACCCGGAAGCTGATATCAACCAGGCAAGCTGGCAAACCCTTGACCTCTATGACTACCTGGCCGCCAAGTCGCGAGCGGGCCAGCCCGGCAAAATATTTAATTACAACACCGCAGAAACCAACCTGGTCGGGACTCTGTTGCGCGCTGCTGTAGGCAATAATTTATCCACCTATCTCGAAGAAAAAATCTGGCGACCGTTTGGCATGGAGGCTGATGCATCCTGGGGTTTGACCGAAGCCGGTGGCGGTGAGTTTGGTGGCTGTTGCATCAATGCCACTTTGCGTGATTATGGACGCCTGGGTTTGTTTGCCCTCAACGAGGGTCGCTTACCCAGCGGTGAGCCGGTCTTGCAGGAAGGCTGGATGCGTGAGTCGATCACAGCATCGGAAGGTTCCAGTGGCTACGGCTATTTATGGTGGCTGGGCGAGGGTGGCGCTTTTCAAGCATCCGGAATTTTCGGCCAGGGAATCTTCGTCAATCCGGCCGAAAATCTGGTCATCGCCCTACACAGTGCTCGCCCCGAAGCCAGCAATGAGAATGACTGGGCATTGCAATCACAGCTTTACCAGGCGATTTCCAGGGCACTGCAAAAGCCCATCGCTGCTCAATAGTAGCCGCACTGCAAGGCATAAGAATGTTGATTTGCATCGAAATGTGAGCCAAAAATGGCCGTTTGGGTCAATCCAGCGTGCAAATCAACACCCTTAGCCCCACCCATCCATCAATGACCGCTTCCAGCCGGAAAGCGGAACTGATTCGAGGTTAGGAGTAGCCGGTGCCGAGTTCTCTTATCGGCCATTAGCGGAATCTTATGGGGTTGGTTTTCCCGAACAGTGTTGGATTTACTCTGTCCCTTTACTCTGACCCCATAACTTACGGACTTCCCTCAACTGGGGATTCAGTCCAATATGGCCAATATGGCTTTAGTGCTACCCATACTCTTCAAAGCACGTCGCAGTCACGCTGGCCTGCTGGCGGGCCTCGCCCTCTTTTTGTCAGCGAACGCGCTCCCTGCCGCAGCGCAGATCGGCCCCTGTCCCTTTGCATTTGCCGACGGATTCGAGGACGGCCCGGCGCCGACGCCCTTCGACCCCGCCGCGCGTTGCACGTCGGTTCCACCTGCCAGCATCGGTATGGTCGGCGTCACGTTCAACCGGACGGTGGGCGACCTCGATGTGTCGCTGCGTACGTCTGCAGGCGCTTGCGTGGCTGGCCGCATCGACGATGCCTGTACTTGGGCTGACCGAACCTGGGAAACCGGCGACGAGATCCTGTCGGTGCTCAACTGGCGCGCGACGCCGCTGCAACAGCACTGGAATGTCGTGCCCTTCAACGGGATCAACGTCGCGTCGACCCGGTTCGATTCGGCGCTCGCCTATGGCGATGCGGCGCAGTGCACGGACCGTTACCCCACCGACCTGTGCGAAGGCCGCCCGGGCGGCGTGCCGACCCTGTTGCAGTTTCCTCGCCATGACGCCGCCGACCCGTTCATCGGCGACGGTTTCAGGCTGCAGGCGCCGACCAACTACCGCTGGATTCGCCTGGAACTCCTGATGCTGGTGCGCGACGCGCTGCACCGCACGCAGCTGCAGTTTCCCAATACGCGCCCGCTGGGCGTCGGCGACATTTGCCAGCGCGATACCATCACGCCGGGCTACGACATTGGCCAGCCGCGGCATCCCGAGAGCGCCCACGACCAGGGAGGCAACATCGATCTCGCCTACTTCACCACCCTGGCCAACGAGGGTACGATTCCGTACAACCAACTGCGCACCGTGTGCGATGCCAATGGCGGCAGCAACGACGGGTTCTTTTGCAATCCCGGCACCGCGGCGACCCATGTCGTCGACCTACCGCGACAGGTGTACTTCATGGCGCAGCTGTACAGCTCGCCGCGGATGCGGGTGACTGGTACAGATCGCGAGCTTGCCCCACTGCTGCGCCAGGAAGCCGACCGCCAGCTCGCAGTCGGCCTGATCACGCAGGCACAGCGCGATGCCTTCTACAGCGCGCTCGGATTCGGCGACGAGGGCGGCTGGCAGTTCCATTTCAAGTTCATCCACGTGTCGTTGCGTTACTGGGCGAACTAGGTCGCCATCAGCTGCGGCGGTGCCGGGCTATGGCGGTGGCGCATGGCCGCTCTGCTGTCGCAGGCGTGCAAGCTCCGATTCGAGTGTCTGTTGATTTGTGCCGAAGTTTGAACCACAGTTTGCATCGAAAACGTGCCACCAAACAATTGGTAATCTAGTTGATCAATCTACAGATACTTTACTTCCCGGTGGGTCAAAGTATCGCGCAAATATCTGCCTTGATTGGATCAATGTTGAATGCAAATCAACAGCTTATCCAATGGCTGCTTACCGGTCCGAAGCGGATAAGTAAATCCGCCGTGACCGGAGAATGGCTGCAAGCCTGGGCTATCAAAATGCAAGCTACAGCAACTACTGATTCACCAAAAAAAATAAATATTTTGTCGGGTCTAAATATTGCTGAAAATCAATATTTCCCGCTGGTGGTTTCTGAAAATATATATTTCAGGCCGGTGCTAGTCACACTATTCATCACTGTTTTCAAAATTGAGGCCGGGGGTGGGGTCCGACCTGCTAGCCTGTTGCGGCTTGGTCCAGGGCGTAATCGGACTGAAGCCCCTTCCGCAGCAACACCCGCTAACCCGAAAGTCAGGCAGGGCAGGGTTTTGCAGTCTTGTTAGTTGTCAGCATTTTATCCAACAAGGAATTAACCTTGTGACTTGCGAGTGACTTGTATGATTTCTGAAAGAAAAAAGACTTACCAAAAAACATCGTAAGTCTATGTTTTGAATGGTCGGGGTGAGAGGATTCGAACCTCCGGCCCCTGCCTCCCGAAGGCAGTGCTCTACCAGGCTGAGCTACACCCCGACGATTTTTGTGCTGCTGGCCACGGGGCCAGGCCAAACAGCCTGGGCCAGACAAGGGCGCCTATTCTATAGAAAGGCCTGGGCCTTGGGAAGCCAGTTACTGAGGCGGCGCCGAGGCGACATTGTGCCCATGACCTCACTGATATACGATATTCTTCGTGTTTCCGTTGATCGCGATTATCCAGCGCCTCAACCCGCCATACGGCCAGATCGCCCGGTTCAACATTAAAATTTTCCCAGGCATAAAGCTGGGAATACGAAAGAGGAGTGAGTATCTGATGATCACAGCGCGAGACGATTTACCCCAGCCCACTCGCACCGAGTTAAACATTCTGAATATTCTTTGGGACAAAGGCCCCTGTACGGTACGCGAGGTACACGAAGCTATGAACCTTGCTGAAACCAGCGGTTACACAACAGCCTTGAAAATGTTGCAGGTGATGCATCAGAAAGGGCTGGTCATACGGGATGACTCGCGGCGGGCTCATTGGTACGCGCCATCGCAAACCAAGGCATCGATGCAGAATATCTTCCTGGCTGATCTGGCAGCCCGCTTGTTTGATGGCTCTACTTCAAGGCTGGTTTTACAGGCCCTGGGTAATTCACCAGCAGCCAGCGATAGCGAAATGCGGGAGATTCGCGCATTACTTTCACGGCTGAATGGCGATTGATGGCATGACTGCTGTAGACCTGGTGCTGATCCATCCTGCAGTTGTTGCAATGGGATGGACGCTGGTCCACTTTCTTTGGCAAGGTTGTGTTATCGCCCTGGTTTACTGGCTGATTTGCAGTCTGGCTCCCCGCCATGCAGCAACACTGCGTTACTGGGCAGGATTGGCGGGGATGCTGCTGTCTTTGTTGCTCATAGGGGTAACTTTCTTGCTGTCCTATGCGCCGGAAGCCCGGTTTGGGCTGGAGCCGCAGACAGCAGCTCAGGCCATCAATCCGTTCCTGGTCCTGTCGGGCAGCTTGCCTGACGCCAGGGTTTTGCTTGAGTCCGGCATTGAACCCGCTTTGCCCTGGGTAGTTTTGCTTTGGTTGCTGGGGGTAAGTTTGCTGTGCGTTCGTACGGGCAAAGAGTGGTACACGGTTCACAAGCTGCTGAGTGATTCAGTTGTTTGCAGCGAAGTGCAGTTGCAGCTGGCTTTTGAAATTATCAAAGCCAAATTGGCAGTTCAGTTGGCAGTGCGCCTGATGGTTTCCACGCGGGTTGTTGTGCCTCTGGTAGTAGGTTTCTTGCGTCCTGTGATATTGCTGCCGGCCGGAGTGCTGGTCAGGTTGCCCCAGGACCAACTGGAAATGATTCTGGCGCATGAATTGGGCCATATCAGGCGCTTTGACTATGCTTTCAATCTGCTGCAGGTGGCACTGGAAATATTGCTATTTTACCACCCGGCCATAGTCTGGATGTCGCAACGAGTGCGCGAGGAGCGTGAGCATTGTTGTGATGAGCTGGTCGTTCGGCAGTGTGGTCGGCCTGTTACCTATGCGCGTGCACTCGCCAATCTGGAATTCATGCGCAGCCCGTCATTCAACGCCGCAGTGCCAGCAACAGGCGGTAACCTGTTGGCAAGAATTAGGCTGATCGCTGACCATGGTTCGCACGGCAAGAGCTCAAGGCTGGCGCAATTCGCCCTGGCGGCATTTGCCGGAGCCGTCGTTGCTTTCGGCGCACAGCAAGGCTACGCATTATCCAATGAATTGAATCGCGTAGCTTCTTCAGCCCAATTGCAGGCTTCCGACGTGCACTGGAGAACCTGGGGGCTTTCGCGCCAGATTTGGGGGCAGGGTGTCAGTCGATATGCCCAGTCGATGCGGATGAAACAGCTGGCCGTATTGAAAATAGAGTCAATATCGCAAGCGCATCTGCTTGAGCCCGATCCCGACAGTCAGGCACCGACTGGACTTGAGAGCCTGCCTGCAAAAGCTTTGGCAATGCAGCATCGTGACAGTGCAGTCGAATTGAATCGGCTACCACCCTTTGCAGCCACAGATGCAAAACCCGCACTGCCTGTTTCCTTGAAGGCGCCGGCCGGACATTATATTGCCAAGGGCATGGATATTGCTGCCAACGCACCGCTGGTCAGTCAGCTAGCCACAGCTAAGCAGCAAGAGCCAGAGACTCACTCCCCGGAGAGTTCACCAAAGCTATTGAATAGAGTTTCTGCAGCAAAAATCGCACCCCTGAAATTCCGACCACCCACCTACCCCTGGCGTGCCCGCAGACAGGGGCTTGAAGGATTTGTCGAGCTCGAGTTCAGCGTAAACGCCAAAGGCCAGGTGATTGATGTGGAAATACTCGATGCGGTGCCTGAAGGTGTATTTGAGGACGCTGCCAGTAAAGCCCTTTTGAAATGGAGGTTTGCCGGGTCTGAAGATTCGGCTTCCCGTTTTCGCCAGGTTTTTGATTTTGAATTGCAAGAGCTCGAAAAGGTCGCACCTGGCCGCCGCCCCTGCAGGGTTACCGGCAGCAGAACTTGTGGACAGATCTCGCCGGCAGTCTTTGTGGTTTGGATTAACAGCACTACCAAAAGTCACCATGCGACAGCTATTAACTGATTGAATAATATAGGATATATGCTTAATCCTGTGATTTCTGAGCGCTGCAGTCAGCAAATTCACGGTTTGTTAAGAACTTGTAATAAATCCCTGCTAGACTGCTTCCACTCTGTGAATAGAGTGAAAAAAGCCGGAAAGCCGGGTATCTTTCTGATTGCAGCGAGCTCAGGTAAAGCATTCCATCTGAGCCAAGCACAAAGCCTCTGCTGGCCAGCCTCAAAAATGACTTCGAATCGATCAACAGGCGAACTCAAATGAATAACAGATTAAGACTACTAGGCCAGTTTACGATAGCTTTTTCCCTGCTTTTGGTTTCCATGGCGAGCATGGCTCAGGAGACCACTTCAGGGGCGCGCGTTAGCCTTTTCGGGCCTGATGGTAATCCGGTAGCCGGGCAAGCCGTAAGCATTACAGACACGCGTACAGGTGCCGTTCGCACCAGCACCACCAATCAATCGGGCTTTGCCAGTTTCCGTGGCTTGCCTGTAGGTGGCCCCTATACCGTAAATGTCAGTTCGCCGAACTTTGCAAACCAGACCGTAACCGATATCAGCTTGCGTTTGGGTGACCTTTACAACGTAGTTTTGCAGCTGGGTTCTGCCGATCTTGAGGAAGTGGTTGTAACCGGGCAAATGGTTGGTGGAGGGCAGCTTGCGCTTGGGCCATCTTCGGTTTTCAATGCTGAAACCATTGCCAATATGCCAACCGTTGATCGGGATTTGCGAGATGTGATTCGCGCCGACCCGCGCATTTACATCGACCCCAGCGTAGGTGGCGGTGCCGTTCAATGCTCCGGTGCTAACCCAAAATTCAACAGCCTGACCGTTGATGGTGTGCGCATGAACGACCTGTTCGGCCTGAACAACAATGGTTACCCCACGGAGCGTCAGCCATTTGCCTATGACTCGATCGAGCAGATTTCGATAGAACTGGCACCATTTGATGTAGTTTATGGCCAATTCACGGCCTGTAACGTGAATGCTGTAACCAAGTCCGGCAGCAACGAATGGCACGGAAGCGCCTTCTTCGAGTACACCAGTGATTCACTGAAAGGTGACTCACTCGAAGGTGATGATATTGATACTGGCAATTACTCTGAAAATCGTTATGGCGCGTCCCTCGGTGGCGCCATTATTCAGGATAAATTGTTCTTCTTCCTGGCTTATGAGAAGCAAGAGGCAGCCAATCTGTTTGATCGCACTGTATTCGGCGGCCCCACGGTTGGTCGTGTAATCCGCGGAGTCAGCCAGGCCCAGTTGGATCAGATCTACTCCATCGCCCGGGATGTTTATGGCCACACACCTGAATCGCCGGTTGCTTCACTGGATAATGAAGACGAGAAATACACCATCAAGCTGGACTGGGATATTAACGAAAATCATCGCGCATCCTATGCCTATAACTACAACGATGGCTTTAACTGGTCGGAAGCCGATAATAATGACGATCAGTTTGAATTCACTGAGCACTACTATGAACGCGGTGCAGAACTCAAATCACATACCGCAGCGGTGTTCTCCAGCTGGTCCGATAAGTTCTCTACCGAAGTGCGTTACTCCGACCTGAAGGTAGACAACCGCCAGATTTCACGCGCCGCTGCAACTGGCATTGGTGAAATTCAGGTCCGTACCTTTAACGTGGATGAAACCGGCGCAGTCAACCGCGCGACAGTTTTTTTGGGTCAGGACGACTCGCGGCAGTCCAACAAGTTGGATTACGGGTCCAACAACTACAAGTTGGCGGGCTTGTACGAGCTGGGCGACCACCTGTTGACCTTTGGTTATGAACTCGATGACCTGGATATCTTCAACCTTTTCCTGCAGCACACACGAGGCGAATATCGCTTTGACAGTGGCTGTAGCAGCGCCAATCCGAATGGCTGCATAGAGCAGTTTCGTTTGGGTAAACCGAATCGTATCGACTATGGCAATTCCCCATCGTTGGATCCGAATGATGCGGCCGCCGACTTTGGTTACAAGACGAACACGCTCTACCTGCAGGATGAGTGGCTCACATTTGGCGGTGATTTAACACTGACTTATGGTGTGCGCTATGACTGGTATGGCAGTGATGACGTGCCTTTGTACAATCAGTTTTTCTTCGATCGGAACGGCTTTGCGAACACCGAAACCTTTGATGGAGAGAGCCTGATCCAGCCCCGTGTTGGCTTCAACTGGAACGCAACGCCAGAGGTGGTGGTGCGCGGCGGTATTGGTCTCTATTCGGGTGGTAACCCGAACGTCTGGCTGACCAACAGTTACCAGAATAATGGCCTGACCAATATCCAGAATCGGGAGAGCCTGATCGTTCGTGCGCCGCCGCCGCCTGAAAATTGTGGGCCAAATCCCGGGTTCTCGCTGTTTGGCATTCCCATTTCCGGTGACGGGCGGCCTTTGTTCAACCCGCCGCAATGCCAGGTGGATGCGGTGGCGTTTGCCCAGCCCAATTCTGGTGTAAATGCCGTAGCACCCGGTTTTGAGATACCCAAGCAATGGCGTGCCAGTTTGGGAACTACCTGGTATTTTGGTGACGGTTACCAGCTGAACGCTGATCTGTTGGTGGCGAAGTCAGACGACTCGGCAACCATAATCAACAGCACCATACGCGAGACCGGCGTTGCTCCAGATGGGCGCCCACTGTATACCGATACGCGTCGCTTTAACTCAGATTACCTCCTGACCAACGTGACCGGATCGGATGCAAGGTCTACCCAGGTCGCACTATCCGCCTCCAAGGCCTATGACAACATCGATTTGTCAGCGGGCTACGCCTGGACCGATTCGGAAGACGTTAATCCGATGACCAGCTCAGTGGCGTTTTCCAATTACGCCAACGTGGCAGTCTCAGATCCGAACAATCCTGGCCGGGCAACTTCCAACTATGAGATTGAGCACCGCTTCACCTTCAGTGCCAGCTATGCGGCCTTCTGGTGGGGGGATAACCGGACCAACTTCACATTCTTCGGCTCACACAGCAGTGGCCGTCCATACTCTTACGTATATGATCTGGCGGGTAGCGTATTTGGGGACGATGTAGACAATCGCCACCTGGTTTATGTGCCAACCGGACCCAACGATCCAAAAGTTGTATTTGGGCCGAATTTCGATGTCGATGCGTTTTTCGCATATGCGCAAAACAATGGCTTGATGAAATATGCCGGTCAGATTGCTCCACGCAATTCATTCAACAGCTCATGGTGGACAACTTTTGACCTGCGCGTCGAGCAGGAATTTCCGGGCTTCAAGCAAGGACACAATTTAGCAGCCTATGTTGTGTTCAAGAATCTGTGTAACCTCTTGAACGACAACTGGTGTGTGCTGGAAGAAACCGGTTTTCCTTTGATGCGTGAAATCGTTTCCACCGGTCTATCAGCGGACAAGTCACAATACCTCTACAACGAGTTTTTCGCTGCAGGCCCCGGGCGCGTGGTTGAAGCGTCTTTGTGGGAAATCGCAGTGGGTCTGACCTATCGCTTCTGATAGGCTATCAATCTGTTATGCAAATGGCGGCCTTCGGGCCGCCTTTTGTTTCTGGTCTTTGTGCAAGGCAATGGCGTAAGCTGCTAATCACAAACGTGTCTTAAGAATTGGAGATTCATTTTGGTTGCTGATGCCGTATCCACCCGTATTTACCCGGCGGGTATGCTCAATACCCTGAGCCGCCAGGAAGTAGAACGCCTGACCGATGTCAGTCGTGGCAATCTGGCTGAGTTGTTGCGCCGCTGTGCTCTTGCTGTTCTGAATAGTGGGAATATGGGTGATGATGCTGAAGCCCTGCTGGCGAAATACAGGGATTTCAGCATTGAAGTGCAACAGGTTAATCGCGGCTTGCGACTGCAACTGACCAATGCACCGGGTTCTGCCTTTGTGGATGGGCGCATCATCCAGGGGGTGCGTGAATTGCTATCGGCAGTGATACGCGACCTGGTGTATTTCGACAGTGAAATCCTCGGGCATCCGCATCATGATCTGAACAAATCTGAAGGCATTACCAATGCCGTTTTCGAAATGCTGCGCAATGCC
>JANOGQ010000436.1:0-4725 GCA_031406105.1 Lysobacterales bacterium
GGCTGCCGCCCAGGGCCCCAGTGACGAGCACGAGTTCGCCGGCGCGCGCTCGGTCGCGTCCCGGCGGGCGGCCGGCGAGCGTGTAGTCCCCCAGCGCCGAGACGCCGACGACGAACGGCCCGCGCGTCGCGGCGAGATCCCCGCCGACCAGCTCCGCGCCGTGCCGCCGCGCCTCGCGTCGCAGGCCATCGATCAGCGCCAAGACCCAGGCGTCGTCGCGCTCGCGCGGCACGGCCAGCGTGCACAGCAGCGCCACGGGCCGCGCCGCACTGGCCGCCAGGTCGGCGCTTCTCGCCGAATACTTGCGCCCGTATTTACCCGAATTGTCGGCTGCATTGCCCTTCCGCGAGGCCCTGAATCAATACGCAGAGTATAGGCAGCATTAAAGTCATATTGCCAGAACCCCGAATGTATCGGAGTTATGGGTCAGGACATTTCATATTCGCAGTGTGATGTGTCAGGATTGCAGTTCGTCAGCGTTTTGGCAGAACGAGTTCTTTTTCGGATGAATCAAGGTTTCCCGGTATGGAATTGGAACAATTTATTGGCGATTGCAGAATGGCCCTCAAGGACCCTACGCCGGCAAAGGCCGCACGAGAGATAGTCGCGAGAGCAGTGGCGGATCCGGCAGCATTGCTGAAAATTTTGGGTACACCACAGCAAGGCGGTGTTAATCGCATTCATGTATCCGAACAACTCACCATTCTCAATGTGGTTTGGGCGCCGTACATGACCTTGAAGCCACACAATCACAACATGTGGGCAGTGATTGGCGTGTATGGCGGCCGTGAGGACAACATTTTCTGGCGCAGAATCAAAGACGATCCTGATGGCCGCATTGAAGCAGCCGGAGCGAAATCGATTGGTGTTCGTGAGGTCCGGCCCCTGGGCGAAGACATTATTCATTCGGTGACTAACCCAACGACGAAGCTAACGGGTGCAATCCATGTTTATGGTGGCGATTTTTTTGAAATGCATCGCAGCGAATGGGAAGCAGAAAACCTGCAGGAACGGCCTTACGATATCGAGGGAAATATGAAACTGTTTGAAGATGCAAACCGGATCATGGGTTTCAACTCCTGAGATGTAGTAGTCGGGATTCCATCTGTCAGTTACCGGTTCTGAGCCATCGTCACCCAACCCTGAGCGCGCTACCGCTCGCGCCGGGAGTGGTGTTAGGATGATCGGACACCTGGTTTCCGGAACATGGCCCGGTTCGGTCAGCTCCACGCTGGCGGGCCGCAGTGCGATGAAGCCTTAACAACAACGCTGAGGTGATTGACCAGTGAAACGTCCTGAGTCCGCCGAGCCACTGAGCCTGTTCGAGGCACTGGTGCCCATCGTCAGCCTGGTGCTGCTGGTTGGCCTGTCCTACTTCCTGTTCGGGGATGCGGGGGCCGGTGGTCCCAACCAGGTTGCGCTGGTGGTGGCCTCCATGATCGCTGTCTTCATCGGCTGGCGGCGCGGCCATTCGCTGGAGTCCCTGGGCAAGGCCGCCAATGACAGTGTTTCCACCGGCATCGGCGCCATCTTCATCCTGTTTGCCGTGGGCGGCCTGATCGGAACCTGGGCCCTGAGCGGGACCCTGGTGGCGATGGTGTACTACGGGCTGCAGCTGCTCAGCCCGAACTACTTCTTCGTTACCGCCTGCGCAGTGTGCGCCATTGTCGCGATCAGCATCGGCAGCTCCTGGACTGTGGTGGGCACCATCGGCGTGGGCTTCATGGGCATCGCTGCGAGCATGGACCTCAACCTCGCCATCGCCGCGGGGGCGGTCATTTCCGGCGCCTACTTTGGCGACAAGTCCTCGCCGCTTTCCGACTCAGCCAATCTTTCCGCGGCTTCGGCGGGAGTCGATCTCTACACGCACATACGCGAAACCATCATCACGTCCTTCATCACCCTCGCCATTGCGCTGACGGTGTTCTTCTTCCTCGGCCACCCGGGTGATTTCGACGCCAACGAGAAGATGGTGGCCATCAGCCAGGCCTTCGATATCTCGCTTTGGCTATTCCTCCCGCTGTTGGTGGTGATCGGGCTGGCGTTGCTGCGCTTTCCGCCCTTCACCGCCATCTTCCTCGGGTCCATTGCCGGTGGCCTGCTCGCCGCAGTGATGGCGCCCGAGCGCGTGATTACATTCGCCAACGCCGGCGCCGAGATTCCTGCGTGGCTGGCGCTGCTCAAGGGCGTCTGGCAGGCGCTCGCCAGCGGCTACACCTCCACCTCCGGCTTCGCGCCCATGGACATGCTGGCCACCCGGGGCGGCATGGACAGCATGCTCAACACCATCTGGCTGGTGGTCACGGCGCTGGCCTTCGGCGGCGTGGTGGAAAAGGTAGGCGTGCTGGACCGGCTGATCACACCCATCATCAACAAGGCCAAATCAGACGGCGCGCTGGTGGGTGCACTCGCCTCGTCCATCGTCGCCACCAACGTGGTGACGGCGGACCAGTATATCGCCATCGTGCTGCCTGGTCGCATGTTCAAGTCCAGCTTCGCCAAGCGCGGCCTGGCCCCGGTGGTGCTGTCGCGTGCGGTGGGCGACACGGCTACGCCCACTTCGGCGCTGATCCCCTGGAACAGCTGCGGCGCCTACATGGCTGCCACCCTGGGCGTGGCGACCTGGAGCTATGCGCCGTTCGCAGTCTTCTGCTTCGTTAGCCCGGTGCTCGCCGTCGCTTTGGCCTACGCTGGGTTCCGGATGTTCAGGTTGCCTGAGGGTGACGAAACGGCCGGGCGGTCACCTGGGGCGATGTCCGAGCCTGCGTCATGAGAGTGCTGCCGCGGCATGCTTTAAGCGGATTCTGCTGCGTTGTTATGGTAGTTTTTATGCGTTGCTGGAATTAAACTTCGGGTTTGAGAAGCCGATCGGTTATTGAGGAGCTACAAATGTACCAAAGGCTTCATATCGAAGATGAAGGTGATTTTTTTCGGGTATCGACCGGAACGTTGCCGGACCTGGAACTGGTCCGCGAGATCGTCACCGAGGCGCATGCCAAGTTCGCGGATGATGGCACCGGCGTAGTGGCCGATTATATTCCGGCCTTGGCCCGAGTCTCACCGGACCTGTTTGGAATATCCGTGGTTGGGGTGGGCGGTGCGGACATCGGCGTGGGCGATTGCGAACACTTGTTTTCAATCCAGAGCATCTCGAAACCTTTCGTCTTTGCCTTGGTTTGCCAGGCGATCGGCGCGGAAGCCGCGAGAGAGAGGATAGGGGTCAATGCGACCGGCTTGCCGTTCAACTCGGTCATGGCGATCGAGCTCAATTCCGACCGCACCATGAATCCGATGGTCAATGCCGGCGCGATCGCGACGACGAGTTGCGTGCCCGGCGCCACGGCGGCGGAGAAGTTCCGTTTCATCCAGGAGGGCCTGTCGCGCTTCGCAGGCCGTCAGCTCGAGCTCGATGAGGAGGTTTACCAGTCCGAGGCCGCTACCAATCTCCGCAATCGCGGCATCGCCAAGCTGCTGGAAGGCTACGGCTGCATGTATTGGGACGCCCTGGAAGCAACCGACATTTACACCCGCCAGTGCTCCTTGAACGTCACGGCGAAAGATCTGGCTGTCATGGGCGCCACGCTGGCCGACGGCGGAGTGAATCCGATTACCTTTGAAAGGGTGATCGATGCGCCCAATTGCCGGCGCGTGTTGGCGTCACTTGCAACTTCGGGCCTGTACGAGCAGTCTGGCGACTGGCTGTTCGAGATCGGCCTGCCTGGCAAGAGCGGAGTGAGCGGCGGCATTTTGACCATCGCCCCCGGCAAAGGCGCCGTCGGCGTTTTCGCACCGCGCCTGGATGAAGCCGGCAACAGCATCAAAGGCCAGCTGGTCTCGAAGTTTCTTTCTGAGCGGCTGGGCCTCAACTTGTTCGCATCACAACCCGCACCTACCTTTTAGTGTCCGCAGATGGTCTTAGGAGAGAAGATGAGCGTTAGCATAGATGAAGTGAAACAGTCCTGGTTCCCGATGGTCGTGATCGCCATGGGCCAGGCCCAGATGTCGCTCAACATTAATGCGCTGCCGGTTTCGATCGGTGGCATTGTGGAAGAGTTCAACGTCGCTCCGACCATGATCGGCACCGCGATCGTGGCCTATTCACTCGGTGTGGCGGGGTTCATCATGCTGGGCGCCAAGCTCGGGCAGAAGTTTGGCTCATTGCGGGTGTTCCGTGCTGCGACCCTGCTGCTGATGATCGGCGTGAGCATCGTGACCTTTAGCCCGACCGCACTCTGGCTGATTCTGGGACAGTTGATTTGCGGCCTTGCCGCGGCGGTCATCGTACCTACTCTGGTGGTACTGATCGCAAACAACTATCGCGGCAAACAACAGGCCAAGGCGCTGGGAATGCTCGGCTCGGTGCAGGCGGCGGCGACCGTGACTGCCTTTTTCATGGCTGGCGTGATCGGCGATCTGCTGGGATGGCGCTATGCCTTCGGCCTTGTCATTCCGTTTACCGGCGTCGTGCTGCTGATGGCCGGCAAGCTCAAGCCGATACCGCCGCTGCCGGGTACGAAGATCGATCTTGTCGGGGTGCTGCTTGCTGCTTCGGCCATCATTCTGGTCAGCTTCGGCTTCAACAACCTCAACCGGTGGGGGCTGCTGTCGGCCGGGCCGAACGCACCGTTCGATATCTTTGGCACGTACGCCGCGGGAATCGCGTACATGCCCGAGAGCGAGCCCAGGTTGGCGAAACCCGGCAGGATGTTCCGGTCAGTGGAGACG
>JANOGQ010000454.1:0-3745 GCA_031406105.1 Lysobacterales bacterium
GGGCCGATAACACAATACCTGCCCATTGCCGGTAGGTGGGCGAATCAATACGGATATCGACCGCCACATCAAATACCCTGCCTTCAAGAACACTGACCAGTTTGCCCTGTGGACGCGGATACTGGTAATGCAGCCCTCGCACTACATTTTCGGACGAGCGAGAAACATTGCACTGCACGAAATGTTCCGGAATCCCCGCCTGCCGGAAGCTGGATTGCTTCCAGAATTCTTTGAAAAATCCGCGTTGATCGCTATACACTTCCGGCTCGATGATCAACAGCCCTGCCAGGCCCGTTTGCAGCACTCTCACTGTTCGCGTCCACGGGTCAGTAATTCCAGCAAATATTCGCCGTAACCACTTTTCAGCAAGGGTCCGGCCAGGTGCCTGATTTGCTGCTCATCGATCCAGCCCTTCAAATACGAAATTTCTTCCGGGCAAGCCACTTTCAACCCTTGTCTTGTCTCTATGGTTTCAATAAAGCTGGCCGCTTGCTGCAGGGATTCATGCGTGCCTGTATCCAGCCAGGCATATCCCCGGCCCAGTCGTTCCACGGCGAGTTTACCGGCCTCAAGGTATAAACGATTGAGATCGGTGATTTCCAGTTCACCCCGCATGGATGGCTTGAGTTTGCGCGCCCAATCGCTGGCAAGACCATCATAGAAATACAAGCCGGTAACCGCGTAGTGAGATCTGGGCTGCTCGGGCTTTTCTTCTATACCCAATACACGCAATTCGCTGTCGAATTCAACCACGCCATAGCGTTGCGGATCCTTAACCCAGTAACCGAAGACCGTAGCACCTTCACTTCTGAGGGTGGCGCGCTGCAACACGTCGCTCAAACCACCACCATGGAATATATTGTCACCCAGGATCAGGCAGGATGGGGCGCCCTCGAGAAAGTCCTCAGCAATGATCAATGCTTGCGCCAGACCTTCCGGTTCTGGCTGAACTGCAAACTTCAGATTGATACCCCAATCGCTGCCATCACCCAACAACTGCCTGAACATAGACTGTTCATGGGGCGTAGTGATGATGAGAATCTCACGGATATCCGCCTGCATGAGTGTTGCCAGGGGATAAAAAATCATCGGCTTGTCATACACGGGCAATAACTGCTTGCTGATCACGCGAGTCAATGGATACAGGCGGGTGCCACTGCCCCCGGCCAGGATGATGCCTTTTCTGGAATTGCTTCTGACTGTCATGACCCAGCCTGCTCCATTATTGAATGCCGACCACCCCCAGCCGCAGTCACAATCCTAACCCCAACCTTTCACCCTGGTAACTACCATCCCGGACACGCGCAATCCATTGAGGATTTTCGAGATACCAGGCAACGGTGCTTTGCAAGCCTTGCTCGAAATCCAGCCGAGGCTGCCAGCCGAGGCCATGGCTTAACTTGGAACAATCAATAGCATAACGCCGGTCATGCCCAGGGCGGTCAGTAACATGCCGGATCAATTGGCGGCGGTCGCCGAATTCAGCAGCCGGTCGCAGTTGGTCCAGGCTGGCGCAAATGGCCTGAACTACCTGCAGATTCGTTCTCTCTGAACTTCCGCCTATGTTGTACACCTCGCCGGGTATACCACTTCGCAACACGATATTAATGGCATCCACATGGTCTTCCACAAACAGCCAGTCACGAACCTGCAGACCATCGCCATAAACGGGCAGTGGCTTGAGTTCGAGAGCGTTCAATATCATTAATGGAATAAGTTTTTCGGGAAACTGATAAGGGCCGTAATTGTTCGAGCAATTAGTGGTCAGGACTGGTAAACCATAGGTGTGATGAAAAGCCCGCACCAGGTGATCAGATCCCGCCTTGGAAGCCGCGTATGGCGAGTTGGGCGCGTACGGTGTTGATTCAGTGAAAGCACCCTCAGCGCCGAGGCTGCCATAAACTTCATCGGTAGAAACATGCAAGAAGCGAAAACTCTGCTGCTCATCATCGGCCAGCCCTTTCCAATACTGCAAAACGCTCTGCAACAGATTGAAGGTACCAACGATATTGGTTTGTACAAAGGCCGCTGGCCCATCGATGGAGCGATCCACGTGGCTTTCAGCAGCAAAATTAACAATAGCCGCAGGTTTATGTTCACTCAGCAGCCGACTTACCAGATCCATATCGGCGATATCGCCATGTAAAAAAACGTGGCGAGGGTCTTTCCGCAGACTGGCCAGGGTATCGGGATTGCCCGCGTAGGTCAGCAGGTCAAGATTGACAAGCCGCAATACTTTTTGCTGCTGCAAGCTGCGCAACACATAATTGCCGCCAATAAAGCCGGCACCACCCGTAACCAGCAGTGTCTTCATGGCAAGCTAGAAAGGAATGTCGTCGTCCGCGAAGCTACCACCATCATCCGGCCCGGAATTAGCTGCCTGACCCTGATTCTTTGCTCCACCGCGATTTCCGCGGAAGCCACCTTCCGAAGACTGCCCGCCACCCCCACCTTCGCCACCGCGCCCACCCATCATCTGCATTTCATTGGCAATGATCTTGGTGGTATAACGATCGTTTCCATCTTTATCCTGCCACTTGTCGGTTTGCAGCCGGCCTTCGACATAGACTTGGCTGCCTTTACGCAAGTACTCGCCAGCAATTTCAGCCAACTTGCCGAAAAAAGTGATGCTATGCCATTCAGTGCGTTCCTGCTGTTCGCCGGTTTGCTTGTCTTTCCAGGATTCGCTGGTCGCGATTCTTATACCGGTGATTGCTGCGCCACTGGCCGTGTAACGGGTCTCAGGATCTGCACCCAGGTTGCCCACCAGGATGACTTTATTAATACCACGTGCCATCAGGCACCTCCCTTCGGCGCCATCAGGCTGCCGGATTTTTGCTGAAAAATGTAGTTCAATATCTAGTTTAATATGAAATTCAGGCGGGAAGTTTATCACAGTCATTCTGGCTGACTTGTAAGAAAAACTCTCTTCGTAAGCAGTCCAAATGCTCATGTTTGGTCGGCGGCCTCCAGCAGCATATAATCGCCACTTGGCAGCGAGTAAGTGAATCATGGAAGCAGCCCAGGCCAAATTGGTCACCCAATGTCAATCCAGGCAAGACATCCAGTCGGTTGTGGAGCTGTGTGCGGAAGATATGGCTCAGGTGAATGAGCTGATTCGCCAGAGCCTGGATTCCGATGTCGTGTTGATTCGCCAGATCGCCGAATACATTATCAGCTCCGGCGGTAAGCGTCTGCGGCCCATGTTGGCTGTCATTGCTGCGCGCGCCTGTGGTTACCAGGGCAAACAGCACATCATCCTGGCAGCTGTGATTGAATTCATCCACACCGCCACCCTGTTACACGATGATGTAGTGGATGAATCCGAGCTGCGTCGCGGCAAGGAGTCCGCGCATGCTGTCTGGGGAAACGCCGCCAGCGTCCTGGTGGGAGATTTTCTCTATTCACGGGCTTTTCAGATGATGGTGGACATCGATTCCATGAAAGTGATGGAAGTCTTATCAAACGCCACCAACAGGATTGCTGAAGGCGAAGTTGAACAGTTGTTGAACATGCACGATCCGGAAGTCAGCCAGGCGCGCTATTTCCGGGTGATTGAAAAGAAAACTGCGCAGTTGTTTGAAGCGGCCTGCCAGCTGGGTGCCGTGATCGCAGGTCGAGCAGATCTGGAAAAAGCACTGGCCGGTTATGGCCAGGAGTTGGGAGTTGCATTCCAGGTGATGGATGATTTGCTGGATTACACCTCAGATGCCGCCACCATGGGCAAGAACAGCGGCGATGACCT
>JANOGQ010000500.1:0-11305 GCA_031406105.1 Lysobacterales bacterium
GTCGCGTGATCCGGATGCCGGCTGGGCTTGCCCATGCTTCCGATGCGGTGGGGACCGGCAAAAGGATTGTTCAGCACGCCCGGTACCTCGGACATGCCGTAGCCTTCGATCAGCGTCGGTACCTGGAACTCTTGGTGGAAAACCCGGTACGCTTCCTCGGAGAACGGCCCGCCGTAGATCTTCTGCAACCGGTGACCGGGGACATACTCAGTTCGATCGCGCTTGACGAGGATGTTCATCACCGCGGCGATGGTGTTCACTTCGGTCGCGCGCGAGTCGCGCACGACCTGCCAGAACCGCGTCGCCGAGAAGCGCGGTTCCAGGATCAGCGTGGCGCCCGCCGCGAGCGATCCGCCCAGCGAGTAGCAGATGGCATTCACGTGGAACATCGGCAGGATGCACAGCAGCCGGTCGCTCGGTTGCAGATGCATGCGCTCGACGAAGCCCTCCCCGGCCAGCACGATGTTGCGCTGGCTGTGCATCACCCCCTTGGGGAAGCCGGTGGTCCCCGACGCCCAGATGCCGGGCGCGGGCTATGACTTCCTGCCCTGGATAGCAGCCTTTGCTGAAGCTCACAGCCCCGATAGCGTCCAGGCCCAGCATTTGTGGAATGTATTTTTCAGAGCTGGCTGTATTCAGCCAGGGAATCCCCAGCAGCAGCTCGTAGCGCTGCCATAGAGCAGTAGCTGCAGGGTCGGCAGGCGGTTCCATGGTCGAAATGGCATACTGGATTGCTAGCGCAGTTGGCTTCAGTAAAATTATCCCGTCCCTGAGGGGATCAGCCTGATCCCAGGCAAACAGATAATGCCCGCTCAGCGCTTGCAGTTGTACATCATCGCGCAGTATGAATTTTTGCAGTCTGGCTTGCAGCATACCCAGCAAACTGGCTTCAACTACAAGCAGCCAGTGGTCCTCATGAGGCGCCAGCAGCAGGGTAGCAATCACCTGGCCCCTGGCTGAGCAATAAGCTGAGAAAGTGGCAGAGGGAGATTTCAATTCCGCCAGTTGGGCAGTTACCTGTGCCTGCAAGAATTTGCCGGCGTCAGCACCGCTTACCTTTAATACCGAAAGATAGGAAAGTGGAGTCATGGGGCCATCGTATAGGGAATCGCAAAACAGTTCACGAAGTCAGCCGTGGATCGACACTTCCTGCTTGATCAGACGCTGCGAATCTTACCCCATCGGGACCAGGGATTTGTGGTTTTGTCCTTGATTAAAACAGGGTGAGTCAGTACGCTCTGCCTTATGCACTCTGATCCTGAAATACTTCCTGAACCACCTGCAGAAATTCCAGCAAAAACAAAGCCAGATGCGTCGGCCGGAGCCGGGCAGTTGCAAACTCCAGCGCAAGCGCCGCAAGACGCACCTGGGGTTCCGGCAAAGCGTGAAATCGGTGGCCGGCCAGGCCCGGATCCAACGCGTTATGGTGATTGGGAAAAAAACGGACGTTGCATTGATTTTTGAACGCCAGATCCCCACCTTGACAGCATTGCCGGAAGCTAATACGTGAAACAAAGACCCCTATCACCGTTCATGATCGGTCCCTACTATCGACCGCAGCTGACTTCGATGTTGTCGATTACACATCGGATTTCCGGGGTCTTGCTGGGCTTGGTCGGCGCACCCTTATTGATCGGCTGGATCATAGCTGTAAGTCTCGGGCCTGCAGCGCTCACTATGCTGGATGGCTGGCTCGGCAGCCTGCCCGGCAAGCTGATTTCAATGCTGCTGATTTTCAGCCTGTGTTTTCATTTCTTTAACGGCATCCGGCATCTGATCTGGGACACCGGGCGCCTGTTGCAGATTGAGCATGCCAGGTGGGCTGGCTGGACTGTGTTGGCGGCAGCGCTGATAGCGACCATTTTGCTGGCTGGAGCGATGTTATGAGCCAAATGCGTAATCCACTGGCCATGGCGCGGGGGCTGGGCAGTTCCAAATCCGGTCTGCCGCACTGGAGAGCACAACGCGTTTCCGCTTTGTTCCTGCTGCTGTTGATCCCCTGGCTGGTCTGGTCCCTGCTGCAGCTGGCTGGTGCAGGACATGCCGAGACAGCCGCTTTTCTGGCCGGTCCTGGCAACGCCAGTTTGCTGATCCTGTTGCTGGCTTGCCTGTTGTACCACGCCATGCTCGGACTACAGGTCGTTATCGAGGATTACATTCATCATCATGGCCTGTCTTTGCTGTTGCTGGTCGCATTACGGATGACTACAGCAGCGGCCCTTGTTACAGCGGTCGTCCACCTTATGAAATTGGTACTTGGGTCCTGATCGATGAGCAAAGCTTACGAATTGATTGAACATAAATACGACATCATTGTGGTTGGCGCCGGCGGTGCAGGCTTGCGCGCCACCATGGGCTTGGCTGCTACCGGCCTCAGTACAGCTTGTGTGAGCAAGGTATTTCCTACCCGCAGCCACACCGTGGCAGCGCAGGGTGGTATGTCAGCCGCACTGGGTAATATGGGCCAGGATGACTGGCGCTGGCATATGTACGACACCATCAAGGGCTCGGACTGGCTGGGTGACCAGGACGCCATTGAATACATGTGTCGGGAAGCCATACCCGCTGTGATTGAGCTGGAGCACTACGGCGTACCTTTTTCGCGCACCGAAGACGGGCGCATTTACCAGCGGCCTTTTGGTGGCATGACTACCAATTTTGGCGAAGGCATAGCACAACGGACTTGCGCTGCTGCCGATCGCACCGGTCATGCCATCCTGCATACGCTTTACCAGCAGGCACTCAAGCACGACGCAACTTTCTACATCGAATATTTTGCAAGCGACCTGCTGATGGATGAGCTGGGTGTTTGCCGGGGCGTACTGGCCTGGGATTTAGCCAACGGCACGCTGCATTTGTTCCGCGGTCATGCGGTCATCCTGGCCACCGGTGGCTATGGTCGCAGCTATTTCTCCTGCACCTCGGCGCATACCTGCACTGGTGATGGCAACGGCATGGTTCTGCGCGCCGGTCTGCCATTGCAGGACATGGAGTTTGTGCAGTTCCATCCCACCGGCATTTATGGCGCGGGTTGCCTGATTACCGAAGGTGTGCGGGGCGAAGGTGGCTATTTGACCAACTCCAAAGGCGAGCGCTTCATGGAGCGCTACGCACCCAATGCCAAAGATCTGGCCTCCCGCGATGTAGTCAGCCGCTCCATGACCATTGAAATCCGTGAAGGCAGGGGAGTAGGGCCTAAAGGCGATCATATCCACCTGAATCTGCAGCATCTGGGGGCCGACGTATTGCATGAACGCCTGCCGGGTATTTCCGAAAGCGCGCGGATTTTTGCCAATGTAGATGTAACCCGGCAACCCATTCCGGTTTTGCCCACGGTGCACTACAACATGGGTGGAATTCCTACAAACTATCACGGCGAAGTCGTAACGCTGGCCGATGGCGAACCGGATACAGTAGTTCCTGGCCTGTTTGCCATCGGTGAAGCTGCCTGTGTTTCGGTACATGGTGCCAACCGATTGGGCTCGAACTCGCTGCTGGATTTGATTGTATTCGGCCGTGCTGTGGCGCACCGCTGTGCCGAGCTGATCAAGCCTGGAGCAAAGCATCCGGAATTATCCAGCGAATCGGTAGATCGCGCGCTGGGCCAGTTTGATGGTTTGCGTTATGCCAAGGGCGAACGTTCCACAGCCTCGATACGTGCTGAAATGCAACAGGTCATGCAGAACAATGCTGCGGTATTCCGCAGCGGCGAAGTGCTGCAGGAGGGTTGTCAGCTGATCAGGCAAGTACATGATGCCTTCAGGGATGTAGGTGTGTCTGATCGATCCATGGTGTGGAATTCTGACCTGGTTGAAACATTTGAATTGAGCAATCTGCTGGGCTGTGCTGTAACCACCATGGTATCGGCCGAGAATCGCAAGGAAAGTCGTGGCGCACATGCCCGCGAGGATTTTCCAGCTCGCGATGATGCGGACTGGATGAAGCATACCCTGAGCTGGATGCAACCTGATGGCAGTGTAAAAATCGACTATCGCCCGGTGCATTTATATACCCTCAGCGATGATGTTGAGGTAGTGCCACCCAAGGCGCGCGTCTACTGACTGGAGATTAGTGAATGGCCGAGTTTCGCCTGCCCAAGAATTCGCGTATCAGCAAAGGCAAGACTTTTGCGGCTGCGCCCGGTACCAAGAATGTCAAAAACATCAGTGTCTATCGCTGGAGCCCGGACGACGAGGCCAATCCACGCATGGATACCTACCAGGTGGACCTCGATCACTGCGGCCCAATGGTGCTTGATGCCATAGTCAAGATCAAAAACGAGATTGATCCCACACTCACTTTCCGTCGCTCCAGCCGCGAAGGTATTTGCGGCTCCTGCGCCATGAACATCGATGGCACCAACACACTGGCTTGCATCAAGCCCATTGCTGATGTGCAAGGTGACATCAGGATCTACCCTTTGCCGCATTTGCCGGTGGTCAAGGACATCGTACCTGACCTCACCCATTTTTACGCGCAATACGCCACCATCAAGCCCTGGATACAAACACAAAGCACCGCGCCGCCGGATCGCGAGCGCTTGCAGAGCAAGGCCGATCGCGAAAAACTGGATGGCCTTTACGAATGCATACTCTGTGCCTGTTGTTCCACTTCCTGCCCCAGTTACTGGTGGAATGGTGATCGCTATCTGGGCCCGGCCGTGCTGCTGCAGGCTTACCGCTGGCTGGCCGATTCACGGGATGAATCTACCGGTGAACGGCTGGATGAGCTGGATGATCCCTTCCGTTTGTATCGCTGCCACACCATTATGAATTGCGCACAAGCCTGTCCCAAAGGCCTGAATCCCGCCAAAGCCATTGCAGAAATCAAGAAAATGCTGATTGCGCGCGCAGGCGCCTGACACAGACATGAACTGGCCCTGATGGACGGGATCAAAGGTTTACGACTGCGCAAACTGCAATGGTTGTGCAGGCGTGGCATGAAGGAACTGGACGTGCTGCTTGAACGTTTTATCAAAAGCCAGTCCGCCGCATTGGAGCTCGGTGCATGGCCGGAACTGGAATCACTGTTGGCCATGGAAGACGATAACCTGTGGCATGTCGTGCAGAATCCCGAGACTGCCAGCGTTGAATATCTTGAGATTCTGAACTGGATCAGCCATGGCTCTGCCCAACCAAATTGAAGTTCAATCCGGTGCTGATCAGCGCCTGTTTGTGGGCTTGTGGCTGCTGTGGCTGGCAGCCCTGGTGAACACTCTGGTTTATGTTCAAGTCATGCCTTTCGTGCTGCAAGTGTTCAGCTTTGCCCTGTTGATTCTGTCCCTGCCACGTGGCAATTCTGCTTCGTTGAAACGCCAATATTTGCGGTTGCACGCCAGCGGCAGCCTCAGCTGCGATGAATTGCAGGGCCGATGGAGCAGCAATACCTGGCGCAGTCCCTGGTACACCGTCATTCGCATTCAAACAGAAAAGCAGCTGTGGTGGGCCTGGATCAGTGCCAGCAAGAACCCGCCGGATGTTTATCGCTGGCTGGGGATCTGGTGCCGATACTCGCCACAACAGCCAGCAGATATGGCTGGCAAAGACGCCCCACCATGAGCGTTCCGGCCAGCGATCGACAGCAACTTGATATGTTTGAAACCCTGCTGGATGCAGCGGTGGACGCCATTATCATCATCGACGCCGAGGGTGAAATCCTTCGTTTTAACCGGGCTGCCCAAAAAATGTTCGGATACTCAGCTGAGAAAGCACAAGGACATAATGTCAGCATGTTGATGCCTGAGAACCAGCGTGCGCGGCATGATGGCTACCTGCTTAGATACCAGCAAACCGGCCAGGCAGCCATAATAGGCAAGGGCCGGGAGGAGTGGGGCATGCGCAGTAACGGCGAGGTATTTCCCATGCGCCTGTCTGTGGGTGAATCGCTGCGGGGAACTAGCACTCATTTCGTAGGCATCATTCATGATCTCAGCCTGCAACGTGATACAGAAACCAAGTTGCATGCGCTGGAGCAACAGCTTTTTCATGCAGATCGCCTGGTGACACTGGGTGAACTGACAGCCGGAATTGCCCACGAAATCAATCAACCATTAACCGCTATTGCCGCCTATGCTGATGCCGGTGTTCGCCTGCAGCTGGATAATTTGCCGGGAAGCGGCCTGGATCATGTTGCCATTTGCCAGCGAATTGCCGAGCAGGCCCGTCGGGCAGCGCAGGTAGTAGATCGTTTGCGCGCACTGGTACAAGGCACCCAGATGAGCAAGTTGCATTCAAAGATCGACCCACTGATCCGCAATGTACTGACAGTATTTGATCACGAACTGAAGCACTCAGGAATCACATTGCAGCTGCAGGTTCCGGACGATTCACCGGCAGTTTTTGTGGATGAAATTCAGATTCAGCAGATTATTGTGAACCTGGTTAAAAACAGCATTGATGCTATCCGGGTGACCTCTGCTGCCGGCACACAACCGCTTGGCCAAATTCTGATTGCGGTCCATCACGATGATAAAGCCGTGTTTATCGACGTCATTGACGACGGGCCCGGGGTCGATGAAAAATTCCGGGAAAAATTGTTTGAGCCTTTTTTTACCAGCAAGCCGAAAGGCTTCGGCCTGGGCCTCAGCATTTGCAGGAACATCGCAGCCCTGCATGGTGGAAGCCTGCATTATTCGCAAGCTCCCCTTGGCGGGGCAAAGTTCACCCTGAGTTTACCGCTGGAAACGATCGGCTGATGAATACGGCCAGGCCGCCAACCATTGCCATCGTTGATGATGATGAAGCCATTCGTGAATCCATACAGCTACTTTTATTTGCTGAGGGTCTGAATTGCCTGGCTTACTCGTCAGCGCTGAAGTTTCTGGAGCCACAAGGCGGAGAGCCCGACTGCTTGCTGCTCGACATCCGCATGCCTGGTATGGATGGGTTGGAGTTGTTCGACAAGTTGCGCAATGACGGCGCACCTTATCCCATCATATTCATAACCGGCCATGGTGACATTCCGCTGGCGGTAAACGCCATCAAGCAGGGGGCATTTGATTTTCTGACCAAACCCTTTCGTGAAGGCGAGTTGCTGCAGATAATCCAACTGGCCCTGTCACAGTATTCCAGCCAGCGCGACGAGTTGCAGGGCCAGCAATTGATTCGGCAACGTATGCGCGACTGCACCCCGCGCGAGCAGGAAGTGATGTACTTGATGGCACAGGGACTAACCAACAAAGGCATTGCTGCAGCGCTGGACATCAGTCCACGCACCGTTGAAATTCATCGCGCCCATGTGCTGGAAAAAATGCTGGCCGGGTCACTGCCGGAGCTTGTCAGGATGCTGTCCAGTGTGTCCGAACCTGGTTGAAGCGGAATCCATTCAAGTCATGCTGATTATTTGCCCTAAGTATTTTCCCTGATGTGCAGGTTTAGCCATGGCCTTAGTATCTGCAGCCATGATGAACAGCTGGATCGAATCAGCTTGGGCGCGGCAAGGGAATTTCCACATCGGAAACACGATTACACATGGTCTGCTTATCCTGATGGAGCCGGATAACTCGGTCAGGGCCGCGTTGCGGGCATTGCTGTCAGGCGAAGGATGGCAAGTGTCGTTTGTGGAGTCAGCAGAGTCCCTGGCCAGTCAGCTGGGGAGTCAGCAAACTGTAGCCGTGATCAGTGAATCCAGCTTGCCTGGCATGGACGCCAGGCACGTGTTGGCGCTCTGTATCGAGCAACAGGTTCCCTTGATATTTACCGGCCATGAACAAGCCGTACAACAAGCGGTCGATCTGGTGCAGCACGGAGCTGCCGATTACCTGGAAAAGCCATTTTCGCAAGCCCGGCTGCTGCATTTGCTTGAACAGTTTCAAGACAGGCACAATAGGCAGGCCACAAGGCATACTTAATTCATCCATCTGGAGTCAAACGTGAAAGAAATCAAAAAATTAGGCCGCCGTCAGTTTCTCGATATAAGCGCGAAGGCAAGCTGCGGAGTGTTCGCCCTCAGCGCTATCCCTCTTCATCTGCTGGCACAGGATACTGTGTCTGAGAGCGAACCTCTGGCGCAGGCGATGGGTTATGTTGAAGACGCGAGCAGGGTAGATACTGCGAAATTCCCCAAGCGAGCCGGAGAAGCGGGTGCCAAGCAATTCTGTAATAACTGCGCACTTTTTGCCGGTGAAGCCACTGCGGCTTCCGCTCCCTGCAGCATTTTCCAGAATCGACTGGTTGCAGGCCCGGGTTGGTGCAATGCCTGGGTAGCCAAAGCCTAGAGTTGTCCTGAGATCATTGCATTCAGCCGCCGGCCAGCGCCGGGCAAGGTGGATTTGAGGGCCGGGGGCAGCTGCATTGCTGCTCCTCGAAGATCGCCATGAATTGCCGATCATTGCAGCAATGAACAGCCGCGCGCTGAGCTTTGGTCGCGGGGACCTATGAGCGTAATGAACAGGAAAACTTATGACTTATAACGACAAGGCCGTTCGACAGTTCGTAGTCATGACGGTTGTATGGGGCATAGTCGGTATGCTGGTGGGCGTGTTTATCGCCGCACAGCTCTGGATGCCCTTGCTGAACTTTGATATCCCCTGGCTCACTTATTCGCGCCTGCGGCCATTGCACACCAATGCGGTTATTTTTGCGTTTGGTGGCTCTGCGCTGATTGGCACGTCGCTTTATGTGGTGCAGCGCACCTGCCACGTGACCCTGTTCGCCCCCAAGCTGGCGGCCTTTGTATTCTGGGGTTGGCAAGCCGTGATTGTTTCGGCTGCCATCACCCTGCCATTAGGCATTACCCAGGGCAAAGAATATGCGGAACTGGAATGGCCGATTGATATCCTGATCACACTGGTCTGGGTGTCCTATGCCGTGGTGTTCTTTGGCACCATCGTCAAACGCAGGGTGAGCCATATTTACGTGGCTAACTGGTTTTACGCCGCATTCATACTCACGATCGCACTGTTGCATATATTCAACAACCTTGCCTTGCCGGTAGCTGCTTTCAAGTCCTACTCGGTGTATACCGGCTCGGTGGACGCGATGGTGCAATGGTGGTACGGACACAACGCAGTGGCCTTCTTCCTGACGGCCGGTTTTCTGGCCATGATGTACTATTTCGTGCCCAAGCAAGCTGAGGGCCCGATCTACTCCTATCGCCTGTCCATCGTGCATTTCTGGTCGCTGATTTCGATATACATGTGGGCCGGTCCGCATCACTTGCACTACACGGCTCTGCCGGACTGGCTGCAATCTCTGGGCATGGTGTTCTCTCTGATCCTGCTGGCACCAAGCTGGGGTGGAATGATTAACGGCATCATGACTTTATCGGGCTCCTGGCACAAATTACGCACTGATCCGGTACTCAAATTCATGATTGTGGCTTTAAGCTTTTACGGTATGTCCACCTTTGAAGGTCCGATGATGTCCATCAAGACCGTCAATGCACTGAGCCATTACACCGACTGGACCATAGGCCACGTGCATTCCGGTGCGCTGGGCTGGGTAGGATTTATTACCATAGGCTCACTTTACTGCCTGATACCCCGCTTGCTGGGCGAAAAGAAAATGTACAGCGTCAAAGCAGTAGATTTGCATTTCTGGGTAGCAACCATTGGTATTGTGCTCTACATCGCTTCGATGTGGATTGCCGGAGTCATGCAGGGCCTGATGTGGCGTGCCTTCAACGATGATGGCACGCTGACCTATACTTTTATTGAAGCCCTGGCAGCGACCAAGCCCTACTACGCCATACGCTTATTAGGCGGTATTTTGTATCTCTCCGGCATGTTCATCATGGCATGGAACACCTGGAAGACACTGACGATGAAGCCAGCTCCCAGTTTTGAGGCATCAGCACCGGTCGTTTGGGGGGACGCAGCATGAGCAGTAGTCATAAGACTCTCGAGAAAAACATCAGCCTGATGTCAGTTTTCATCATTATCGCTGTCAGTATCGGCGGTTTGGTGGAAATCCTGCCTTTGATTTTTAATGAAAAGCGCGAACCCATTGAGGGCGTCAAGCCCTATGGAGCACTTGAACTGGCGGGTCGTGATGTGTACGTGAGCGAAGGCTGTTATGGCTGTCATTCGCAGATGATTCGCCCGTTCCGCAGCGAAACTGAACGTTATGGTGCCTTCTCCGTGGCAGGCGAAAGCGTTTATGACCGGCCATTTCAGTGGGGCTCAAAACGCACCGGACCGGATCTGGCCAGGGTAGGGGGGCGCTACAGTGACCAGTGGCACGTCATCCATCTGATGGATCCCCGCGCAGTGGTTCCTGAATCCAATATGCCCGGTTATCCCTGGCTGGCTGACACCCGGATTGATCCCGAGTTGATCCAGAAAAAGATGCGCGGCCTGCAAACATTGGGTGACCCCTACACGGATGAAGAAATCGCAGCGGCAGCCGCTTTGGTAGCCGGCAAGTCAGAAATGGATGCCATGGTTGCCTATTTGCAAAGCCTTGGCCTGGCACGCAGCGGACGATGAAAGGTAGGACTCCATGAATTGGCCTGAGTTGGATTTCAACCTTGTGCGTGGCCTGGCCTTGATCTTGCTGATTGTTGCGTTCCTGGGCATGTGGATCTGGGCCTGGAGTGACAAGCGTAAGGGCGACTTCAAGAAAATGAGTGAGTTGCCCCTGGAGGAAGACCAGGGAGTCGTTCCCGGCTCTGACAGCGAAGCAAAAGGATAGAGGGAGTAGTTCATGCTGAATTCAATCTGGAACTGGTTTGTCATCATTGGAACAGTCGCTAGCATGCTGGGATGCTGGTGGCTGTTGCACTGGACCAAAGGTATCGCCAATCGCAAAGGGGACGGCATTGGCACTACAGGCCATGTCTGGGATGAGGACCTTGTTGAACTCAACGCCCCTTTGCCTCGCTGGTGGTTGCACTTGTTCAACATCACCATCATTTTTGGCTTCATCTACTTCGCGCTTTATCCGGGTTTGGGCAACGTTGCCGGCTTTTTTGGCTGGACTCAACTCTCACAGTATGAATCTGAAATCAGCGCAGCCACTGCGACTGAACAGAATGTTTTCGCCAGTTACTCCGGCAAAACACCTTCGGAGTTACAAGCCAGTGTTGAGGCCATGGAAACGGGTAGACGCCTGTTTGCCAATAACTGCGCCATGTGTCACGGCTCCGATGGTCGCGGCGCACCAGGCTTTCCCAACCTGACCGATCAGGACTGGCAGTATGGCGAATCATATGAACAGATTTTGATCAGTATCAACAAAGGCCGCCAGGGCATCATGCCGCCATTGGGTGATGCCTTGGGTGAACAGGGTGTACTGGAAGTTTCAGTCTATGTGCAGCAACTGGCAGGGCAAAAAGCAGACCCATCGCTTGCGGCAGAGGGAAAGGC
>JANOGQ010000538.1:0-2492 GCA_031406105.1 Lysobacterales bacterium
TTCCGACAGACCCGGCCAGCCAGGCTTTGTTCATCGCCAATGGCCTGGATGTGTCGGTCAATAACATCTGGATCATAGACTTCCCGGATGAACACACCCTGCGCTATCGGCTGACCCGACCCGGCCGACTGTTCGAAGTACATACCGATCTGCGTCAGCCTGTCGCTATTCCTCCTCCGGCCTGGGGTTACATGCCCTGAAGACGGGCCCTGAAGAGGGGCCCTGCCTGGGTCCGGCAGGGTTCCTGTCAGACCCCTGACCAGCAGGTGAAAGTCTGCTATGGAAGCCGCGGTGTAAGAAAACGGCACAACCAGGCATCGGGTGGCTGTACCACTCCCAGATGGTCTCCCAGTTCCATTACCCAGGGCCGGGCAGCTGTGTACATGGGCCATTCCGGCAATCCCGCTACCCGCACAGAGCCATTCTGGGCATACGATACCCAATAGGACATCAGCGAGTCAGTCAATAATTGATCGGCTTCTTCAGTCATCAGCCATGGATCATGCTGGTTAAAAACATAGGGCAAGTCGGCCCCATGGTAAACCCCCAGGCTTTCCCCGTCGGGGCCGCTGCGCAAACGGGTAAACCAGTAAACCGCCCCCTCGCCACCTGCAGCGCTGGCTTTTTCTGCCACCAGTCGGCCCGGACATAGCATCTGCTGGGCTGTGATCAGGCGATCCAGAGCACGCCGGGGGTCACTTTCATCCGAAACTGCTTCACCCAATGAGCCTGCGAATTCGGGAGCTGTCTCCAATATCCACTCTTGCAGATCCTTCTCGTCAGTGGTGTCATCCAGGTACATCAACCACTCATGCTTATTGGTGCCAATCAGTATGTTCAGACGAGCTGCCTGTGGGCCGCTCAAGCCAGCCATCGGCTGCTGGACCAGGGTTTTGCCATCAATAACCGCATCGTAATAGTGTCCGGCCAAAGCCGTTTTTGCCGCCGCCAACAGATCATTCGCAGGTATGCGTCGCAGTTCCACGGCGCTCACTGCAGGGGACAAACTCAGGGCATCCGCAAGTTTAACTCCCAATTGCTGTTCCTCGGCCAGCGATCTGCGCCCGCTTAGTGAACCACCCATGCTTTGCGAGATGATGCGTTCGAATAGAGGATCGGCTGCAGGGTCCGTAGCCAGAGCCAGGTCAATTAGATTGCCGGCTCCGGCAGATTCACCAAATCCGGTGATATTGTCTGGCGCACCGCCAAAGCTGCTGATATGGTCGCGCACCCAGGAAAAGGCGGCGGCAATATCCAGCAAGCCAAAATTAGCCACCACTTCAGCGCCATCCTGCTGCAAAGCCGGATGGGAAAAGAAGCCCAGCGGCCCCAGGCGATAGGCAATTGACACCACCACCACGCCCCGCGCTGCCAATTGCTCACCCAGATAGTTGGGCTCATACGACCAGCCACCCTGGTTGGCGCCGCCATGCACAAAAATCATCACCGGCAAAGACGCTTCCGGCAACAGATTGGGTGTCCAGATATTCAGGTACAGGCAATCCTCACTTTCCCCATTGGGACCCTGTACAACTGCCGGGCCATGGCCAAAAGCCGCTGCCACTTTGGCATACCAGTCAATCATGTAAGCACCCTGCGGGCAGGCCGCTGCAAACTCTTGGGCCATGACTTTGCCACTGCGGGCCACATGAGCCTGTGGTGCCCGCCAACGCAAATCACCTACCGGTGGCGCTGCAAACGGGACGCCGCGGAAAACAGCAACAGTGGGCACTGCGCTGTCCCACACGCCTTGCAGTGTTTCACCGTTGGCTACCACTTCTGGCGCAGATTTACTGCATCCGGCCAGCAGCAGCGAAATGCTCAGAACTATTAATGGTAGCTTTGCCTGAATGGATGCTCTCTTGCTCCTGGTAATTTGCATCAGCACAATCAGTCCCGTCCCTGTGAGATGCCAAGCACCACACAGCCGCGAACCTTGCCTCGCTCGATCAGCTCATGGGCTTGCACAATCCGTTCCAGTGGCAGCGCATGGGCTACCCGGTGTTGCAAACGGCCCTGTTGCAAGTACTGCATTATGTCGTTCATGGCCACCTGTTTGGCAGCTTCAGGCATTTCGTAAACCAGCACCAGGCGCACGGTGATATCCATGAACATCATGCGGTAGAACGGCAGTTTGGGCTCGGAGTTTGTCATGGACGCGTAGCTGACGATGGTGCCGCTGGTCTTGAGCAAATCCAGCAGGGCTGGCAGGTTAGCGCCAAAATCCACCTCCACAGCCCTATCCAGCCTGCGGCCACCATTCGCGCGGACTGCCTGTTGTGCCCAATCTGCTTCGCGGTGATTGACTACCGCTGCGGCACCCGCCTGTTTGCAGGCCTGGGCATCTGCTTCATTACTGGCCGTGGCGATCACCCGCGCTCCCGACTGGGCAGCCCACTGGATAGCATAAAACCCGACGCGGCCTGCACCGCCGGTTACCAGAACGCTCAGACCCTCTACCGGCCCATCGGCAAACACGCAACGATGTGCCG
>JANOGQ010000542.1:0-2767 GCA_031406105.1 Lysobacterales bacterium
ATGCCTTCCGGCGGTGCCAGCTCAGTCAGCGCAAAGGTGATGTCCTTGATGTTGTTCGGATCACGATCCGGCACCATGACGGACATATCGGACTGCCAGTATTCATAAGGGTAGATATCAGCGGTGATATCCACGCCTTCGGCCCGCGCCTGGTCCAGCATGGCGAGCACTTCCGGCGCGCGTCCCCACAGGCTTTTCAAAGCCAGCTTGAAGTGCGAAATCTGTACCGGCATGCCGGTTTCGCGGCCTATGGTGATGATTTCCTCCAGCGCTTCGAAGAACCAGCGATCCTCGCTGCGTATGTGGCTGATGTAACGCCCTCCATACTGCGCGGCCACACGGGCAAGGCGAATGACCTCTTCAGGTTCAGATTTGATGCCCGGGTCGTACTCCAGGCCACTGGCGAGTCCCAGTGCTCCGGCCTGCAGATCGGCTTCCAGCAGGCTCTGCATCTGTTCCAGTTCGGCATCTTTGGCTGGGCGCCTGAAATCCTTGCCCATCACCGCGTCACGCAGGGTGTTATGTCCAGAATAAGCCGCTACGTTCAAAGCCACCGGATTGGCCTCAAGTTTTGCATAGAATTCACTGAGTGGCAGCGGTGAACCACCATCCTGGCCGAAAATGACTGTGGTAATGCCCTGGCCGACTGCTGCCAGTGCGTCTGGGTGCTCAAACAGAAGGCGGTCTGCATGACTGTGGGTATCTATGAATCCGGGGGCCAGCACCTGGCCAGTGCCATCAATCACGGTTTCTCCGGGCAATGCCTGCAAGGTACCCAATTCCAGGATGCGGTTGCCTTCTATTCGAACAGCTCCGTTCACCCCAGGCGCTCCGCTGCCATCAATGATGCGCACATTACTGATCAGCCAGCTGTTGGGTGCTGGGGCGGCAGTAGCTGCGACGATGGGCTCCGGTTCCTGTTTCCCGCAAGCAGCCAGCAGTATGACCGCTGCTGTTACAAGCAGGGTGTGTTTTCGCATTCCGAAAGTGAATTTGTTCATCGTCTTCTGGTTTTCCTGCTTGTCGTTAAATACTGGAAATAAGGCCAACGTAAAATCGCCCACTGCCACTCAGAGCATATCCTTCAGCCGGTAGTAGAGCATACCCAGGGCGATCATCTGGTTGCCGGCATAGTTTCCGAAAGGAATGCGTATCTGCGGCATTTTTGCGAACAGATCGAATTTCTCCAACGTACCGCTGATTGCTTCTGCCAACACCTCGCCCATGATGTGGGTGGCATTCACGCCATGGCCGGAATATCCCTGCACATAGTAGATGTTGTTGTCGATGCGCCCGACCATGGGTATGCGCCTTATAACAACGCCAATGCTGCAGCCCCACTCATAATCGATGCGGACGTTTTTCAGTTGCGGGTAGACTTTCAGCATACGTGGCGCAATGCTGGCCTTGATGCTGGCAGGAACCCGCCCGGAATAATTACAACGGCCGCCGTAGAGTAAGCGTCCGTCAGCCGACATTCGGTAGTAGTCGATGATGTTGTTCAATTCGCAGATGGCCACATCTCGCGGGTTAATCTGCGTTCGGATTTCTTCCGGCAATGGCTCGGTGGCAATCATGAAACTGCCCGCCTGGAAAGTGGTGCCGGAAAGTCTTTGTTGTTCCAGTTGATGCCAGATATGTCCCGCCATAATGACGGTATTGGCTTCCACATAGCCCTTTGCCGTTTCCACTCTCGGGCGGTTGCCATGCACAATGCGGGTGACGGGTGATTGTTCGAAAATCTGCACGCCGAGCTGCGCTGCTGCCCGGGCCTCACCAACGCACAGGTTCAATGGGTGTAAATGACCGTCACGAAAATTCAGCAATGACCCCACATAGGCCTTGCTGCCGCTGATCTCGGCCGTTTCGGCTTTATCCAGCAGGCGGTACTCGTAGGGGAAGCGGTATTTTTCCATCAAGGCCACTTCTTGTTCGAGGTCTGCCATCTGCCTGTTTTTACTGGCCACATCCATATAGCCAGCTTTCAGGTCGCATTGAATTCCATATTTTGCAACCCGTTCATGAATGATTTCGTGGCCCCGCCAGCGCATTTGCCATAACAGATCCGCATAATCCGGCCCGAATTTCTTCAGTATTCTGGATTCACCGCTGATTCCGCGGATCATCTGGCCGCCATTGCGGCCGGAGGCACCCCAGCCTACCCGGTTGGCTTCCACCAGCGCTACTTTGTAACCCCGCTCTGCCAGGCTCAGGGCCGAGGCAATGCCGGTGAATCCACCGCCCATGATGCAGATGTCAGCCTGGTGCGCACCTTGCAGGACAGGAAAGTCGTCGTAGCTGTTGGCAGTTGCAGCATAATAGGAGGCTACGTGCTGCTGGTTTTTGTGCTCGGTTTTCATTTGCTCAGGTTACCATTTCCCAGGTCTTCAATGACAGTCAGGAATTCTGCATGCTGATAGAACCAGTAAGACTGAATCAATACGCTTTCCGCCAGTAATCAGCTTCAGGGAAAATGATATTCTGGCCGGTATTCCAGTCTCAATGAGCCCGATTTGAACCGCTTCAGAAACGCCATCACCCGACAATCCTTTGTGGTAACCGCCGACCTCGCATTGGGCCGGGCCACCACCGCCGAGCAGTTGCGACAGCAGGTCAAACTGCTCAAACCGCACGTTGCTGCCATGCAGGTGGCCGATGCGCATGATGGCCGGCTGCAAATGTCGGCCAGCGCGGCCGCCAGCATTTTGTTGGCCGAAGGTATGGATGCGCTGGTGCACCTCACGGGCCGCGACCGCAACCGCATTGC
>JANOGQ010000601.1:0-4820 GCA_031406105.1 Lysobacterales bacterium
TATTGCAGGGCACGAAGCTGGCAGTGAGTTTCTGAAGACATCCTTATTGGTCTGCCGGAGCGTGCTTCGGCAGGGAAAAATGCAAAATCAGCAAGCCCCAGGCGGCCGATAATACCGAGGCGATCAGAACGCCTGTTTTCACGCCCGACAGGGGGTAGAAATCGCCGTACTCGAAAGCCAGGCTGCCAATGAACAGACTCATGGTAAAGCCTACTCCACATAGCACAGCTACTCCGTAGACCTGCAGCCAGGTGGTGCCAGCGGGTAACTGCGAGACACGAAAGAGCCGGGCCAGGGCTATCATGGTCATAACGCCGAGCTGTTTACCCAGGAAAAGCCCGAGAATAACGCCCACTGGAACTGTACCCATGAAATCCTGTTTCTGCAGACCCTGGAATGCCAGGCCGGCATTGGCAAAGGCAAAAATCGGTAACACCGCGAAAGCAACCCAGGGATGCAGTGCATGCTCCAGTGCACGTGCAGGCGAATGATCATCATCGCCGCGTAGCGGGATGAAAGAAACGACTACGATCCCCGCCAGAGTGGCATGCACGCCGGATTTCAATACACAAAACCAGATAAACAGCCCAACCAGCATATAGGGCACCAGGCTCATCACCTTCATGCGGTTGAGTGCAAACAATAGCACTACGCCACTGCCTGCAAGCAACAAGGCCTGGGTTGATAGTTCGGCGGTATAAAACAGTGCGATTATGATTATGGCCGCGAGGTCATCGATGATGGCGATGGTAGTCAGCAAGACTTTCAGGGCTATGGGCACCCTCGATCCCATCAGGCTTAGAACAGCCAGCGCAAAGGCGATGTCAGTTGCGGTGGGAATGGCCCAGCCCTTGCGGAATGTATCCGAGTCCTGATTAAAGGCGAGATAAATCAGCGCAGGTACGGCCAGGCCACCCATGGCGGCGAGTATAGGCAGAATGACCTGGTCGGGCTTTGACAACTGCCCTTCCACCACTTCGCGTTTCAGCTCCAGCCCCACCAACATGAAAAAGAGCACCATCAGCGCATCGTTAATCCACAACAGCAAAGGCTTGTCTACACCCAGACCCCCCAGGGTGATGGTCAGGTGTATCTCCTTGAAGGCTGTGTAAAAATGGTTCAGCGAACTGATATTGGCGACCAGCAGCGCCAATACGGTGGCGCCCACCAGCAACAGGCCGCCGGCGGATTCCAGTTTTAGAAAATCGCGCAGGGCTTTTATGGCTTTTTCAGATTGTTGCTGAATCATGTGATAGCTGCGAAATTTTCTTTTATTGAAGAACCTGTAAACACGAAATATAATTCATGCTACATGCCACTCCGATTTCCGGTGCGAGGCGCCAGCCAAGCACAGCCAAAAAGACCGCCAAGTGGGGAGCCAGGAAGGAAGAATATCATGGGCGAATGGACACTGTTCAGCAATCACGGCCATGTGCTGGTTTGTCTGTCTAACAACAAGCAGGCGCGTTTGCGGGATGTTGCAGCCGCAGTCGGCATCACCGAGCGTGCGGTGCAGAACATCCTGCGTGAGTTGCAGGATTCCGGCATGGTGCAGGTCAACAAGCATGGCCGTTGTAACCACTACCAGATCTTTACCCGCAAATCCCTGCGTCATCCGCTGGAAGCCCATTGCACAGTAGGCAAATTGTTGCAGTTGCTGAAGCCAGGCGCAGCTGAAAACAGCGACACTGAATTGACTGTGGAGAAACAGTCCGGAGTCAGTAAAACCCGAACTGCCACCCAAGCACGCAAGACTGAATCTGCCGCAGCAAAACAGCATGCTGTAACAAAGCCAGGTTCGCGCATGAGCCCCAGCCAGCCCTATGCAGAAGTCCTTGTGGCGATTGAACCAGCGAAGGCTCAAGTCGCCCTTGCACCCACACCCCAGGCGCAAACAAAGCCGGCCGGAAGTGAGCCTGGCGCAAAAGCTTCGGCTGAGATCAAATCTGCCAAAAAGGCCAGCAAGGATGAAAAGAAAGACAAACCCACCAGCGATCAGCAAGGCAGTCTGTTCTGATGAAAACTGTCAAGCTGCATGAGCAGTCTCCAGTGGTTCTGATCACCGGAGCCGGCAGTGGGCTCGGTGCAGCCATGGCACGACGATTTGCCAGGGCTGGCTACCGCGTTGCGGTTACCGACATCAACCAGGAACGTGCCCGTATAGTCAGTGAGGAATTGGCAGAAACTGGCGCTGTCACTTTGCATTCTGCGCTGGATGTGACCAGCGACTCTGACTGGCAACGGCTGTTCGACGAACTGCAAGGGCATTGGGGCAGAGTCAATGTGCTGGTCAACAATGCAGGAGTGGCAGCATCGGGTTTTTGCGAAGAAACCTCAATGGAAAACTGGCAGTGGGTAATCGACATTGACCTGATGGGTGTGGTGCGTGGATGTCATCGCTTCCTGCCGCTATTGCGCAGCGAAGGTTCAGCTGGCAGACCTGCCTATATCATCAATATTGCTTCCTTTGCCGGATTCAGCGCCATGCCGGGTTTATCTGCATACGGCACAGCCAAAGCGGGTGTGATCGCCTTGTCGGAACATCTGCTGACGGAGCTGGATGGCAGTGGTGTTGGCGTCTCGGTGGTTTGCCCGTCCTTTGTGGCTACCAATCTGCTGGAAAGCTTTCGCTCCACCAAAGTAGGTGCACGCCAGACGGTGGAACGCTGGATGAAGCATTCTCCGGTCACTGCTGCCGACGTGGCTGAGACCGTGTTCAGTGCCATGGAGAAGCGGCAGTTTCTGGTTCTGACTCATCCCAAAACCCGATGGGCCTTGCTGCTCAAACGCTTCTGGCCAGAACGTTATTATCGACGCATCAGCGAATTGTCGCGCAAATCACAGTTGGGCAGCTAATGAACCGTCAGCAATGGATGATTTATGGTGCCAATGGCTATACCGGCAGATTGACTGCACTGGAAGCTGTCAGGCGAGGTCTTAGCCCCATCCTGGCCGGACGAAATGTGGCTGAGATTTCGGCACTGGCTAGGGAAACGGGCCTGGAAAGCCGGGTATTCTCTCTGGATTCCAGTGCGGTTGTGGTTGAAAACCTGGGTGATTGCCAGCTGGTGCTGCATTGTGCTGGCCCGTTCTCAGCCACCAGCCAGCCGCTGATTGAAGCTTGCCTGGCAGCCGGGGTTCATTATCTGGATATCACCGGTGAAATCTCTGTGTTTGCCAATGCCCAGCGTCAGTCTCATGCCGCACAACGAGCTGATGTCGTGTTGATTCCTGGTGTGGGCTTCGATGTGGTCCCCTCCGATTGCCTGGCCGCCAGCCTGGTACAGGCATTGCCCGCAGCCATCGAACTCAGGCTGGCTTTCGAGGCTGCCGGAGGCACCAGTCCGGGTACTGCCAAGACCAGCACCGAAGGCCTGGGACGAGGTGGGATGATCCGCAAGGATGGTAATCTGATCCCAGTACCGCTGGCCTGGAAAACACGCCTGGTGCCGTTTGCTCACGGTGAACGTACGGCGGTATCCATACCCTGGGGCGATGTGTTTACTGCCTATATCAGCACCGGCGTTCCCGACATTGAGGTCTACATGGGAATGCCGACCACCACCATCAGGCGGCTGAGAAAATTGCGCTGGCTACAGCCCTTGTTGGCTGCACCTCTGGTGCAGAATTTCATCAAGAAGCGCATCACCGCGTCCATCAAAGGCCCTGATGATGCGCGGCGGGGGAGCACCAGGGCGCAATTATGGGGCCAGGTCAGGAGTGCCGATGGTCGCACCATCAGCGCTACCATGACCACGCCCAATGCTTACGACCTGACAGTTTCCGCCAGCCTGGGAATTGTCGAATACCTGTTGAAGAATGATGTGGAGGGTGGTTATTACACACCTTCAACCCTGATGGGTGCAGGCTATGCGCAAAGCCTGCCCGGTGTCAGTCTGACCCTGGGGACGATGGGTAATTCCTCTGCATGAAATGAATCAGCAACAGGCTCAAGGCTGAAGCTGTAACAAATCGCTGGCCCAATCAGGCAATTGCAAGTCCGGGTACTGCTCTTTCCAGGCGCGAAGTTGCTCCAGCGTTTCAGTGTTCAGGCCCTGCTCATGGAGTTGCTCTATCAAATCCAGCCAGGCCTGGGCAGCCTCTTCCCTCGATTGCAGTGAATCGCTCTCGCTGCTTTCAGATACCGCGGCAACCTGACTGCTAGCGTGATCAGCCAGAGTAGTTTCTTTTGCCAGACCATTTATCTTCGTCGGATTATCCAGCGGCAACTCCACTCCTGCTGGATTGCTTGCCGCATCCAACTCCATGGGCTGAGCTTCCCCGACTGCCAAGGTTGCGTCCGCTGCTGGCGCTTGTGAAGAGCGCGACAAGCCAGACGCAGCGGGCTGTGTCCGGCCTGACTGTTCGCCACTGCTGCGCAAGCCGGTCTTCTCGCTTTCGAAAACTTCATTCACCGGGCCCGACGCGGGTGGCGTTTGTACCATCGAAATACCCACGGCAATCAGCGCAATGGATACAGTGAACAAGCCAGCTATCCAACGAAGATTGCCGGCAAATGGGGTGCTTCCAGGAGCTTGTTCACGCCTGGCCATATTACGCACAGCCTGATCAAGCAGGGCAGGTGGTTCGATACCCAGCAGAGATTCCCGTGCCTGCAGAATCTGTAACTCCTGCAGCAGGTCAGTCTCCTCACGATCGGGCTTACGAGGGCACATGAGGTCCTCCGGGAGATGCTTCGGTAAAACCAACTTTTAGTAGTTGATTCAAATATCGAGTTTTGATTTCTGTGGGGATAAAGTTATCCCAACTCTGCATAGCATCACGAGGACATTCGATTATTTTCATTGTATTTAGATTAA
>JANOGQ010000615.1:0-3371 GCA_031406105.1 Lysobacterales bacterium
GCTGGCTGCCTCGGCGGCATGTACAGCAAGGGCCGGATCAACTTTAGCGACAGCAGGCTGGCCTGCACTTTGGCCTGCACTTTGGCCTGTACTTTGGCTTGTGTCCTGGCCGCAGGCGGTAATCGAGATCATCATGGCCGTTGCCAGAAGCAGCGAATTACGGACTTTCATATTTGACTCCTCAGGATAGAAAACCTGTCAGAAATTGATTCATTCTTTCTGCCTCAATTCTAGTTTTAACCCTGGGCGATTTTATTGACGCATGTCAACAAAACTGGATTTGATACAGAACAGCATCCTTGAGGGGGCCTAAAAACCAATGCTGAGACTCAGGGACCAGGTTCTTCCGGCTTGAGAAAGTACCTGTATCATCGGATCCCTGGCTTCGAGGTTGGCCACATCCAGCCAACGCCAGTAAGTTTCGTCGCTCAGGTTGAAGATGCCGGCGCGCAACTGCAACCCGTCTGCCGGCTGCCAGCCTGCTGCCAGGTCCAGGGTGAGCCAGCTGTCTGTTGCAAAGCGTGTCCCGGTGGTCTGGTCGATTTCGCTGGAACTCTTCGCAGCGGTGAAAGTTCCGGTCAGTTCCAGGTTCCAGCGGTCATCATCAGCATGCCAGGCTGTGCCAATCACTGCCTGGGGTGGTGCGATGGAATTCAGTGCCTCGCTGCTGTCACGGTTTTCACCCTCTGACCAGTAAGCAGCAGCCTTCAGCATCCAGCCCTGGAAGGCATCGTGCCAGGCTGACATATCCTGGTCGTAACGGATATCCAGTCCATAGATGCGCGCCTGGCCGATATTGCGTGACTGGAAGATCAGCTCACCCGTTTCAGGCTCCAGGCCAATCAGGGCACGCGATTCTATAAAATCATCGTAGTTGGTGTAGAACAGCGCCATGCTGAGCCGGGCATGGTCATTGATCAGACGATTGCCGAGCTCAAATCCATGGGACGTTTCGGATTGCAGATCCGGATTGGGAATGGCGCGGTAACCAAACAAGGGAATGAACAATCCAATATTGACATCCTCAAAGGGCGGCGCTCGAAACCCGGCCGAGTATTGCCCGTAAAGGCTCCATTGGTCCGTAAAAAGATACAGAGCCGCAAGCCTGGGCGTGAAGCGCCTGTCTGATATGTCAACGACTTCGACGTCCGGATAATCTTCCAGCCACAGCTCATCCACTTGCGCTTCCAGTTCGTAGTGATCCCAGCGCAGCGCGGGAACGAGTTCCCATGCGCTGCCAGCAAAACTGATTTCATCCTGCAGGTACAAGCCCAGTTCACGACTTTGGGAAATGGGAAAGTCACGCACGGGCATTTTTTCGCCAAGGATGACATTGCTGCTCGAGCCCGTTAAAAGGTTGGTCTGCAGGCCATCGCGTAACTCTTCGCTGCCTGTCTGCAGCCAGTCCAGACCCAGGCCCAAACGATGGATGCTCGAGCCTGCACAGAGGCTGCGAAACAGATTCAGGCGGGCTCCGTCACGTTGCTGCTCATAATTGAACAGACGTTGGATTTCGACGGGAGGCTTCGCTTTGCCGCGGGTCTCTTCGGTCAGCTGCCTGGTTTCGTAATCGACATGAAAAGCCTTCAATACACCTTGCTCCCAGGCGCCCCAGGAAAACTCATAGTCAGCTGAGTAACTTTGGCTTTCGTCGTGATCGAATCCCAGCAATTCCGTGGTGCTCAGGAAGCGCCGTCCATAACCCAGCTGCGAACGCATAGCGGTTTCCACATCACGCTGCTTCGCCTGTGCGGTCAGTCGCAAGCGATTCCCGCTTGCGGTATCGAAGGTGTAGCGCAGCATGTAATCCTGGCTGTCCCAGGACTGCGGATCGTCCGGCACATCGGCCGCTGCCTGGTTTTCACGTTCATGACCATCGCGCCAGGTGGCAGCCACCAGCAGGGCATGGGCACCCTCACCCCAGGCCGCAATGCCTGAGCCTACCCAGCTGTCGTTCAGGCCCTGGTAACCTGCGCGAAGGCTTCCGGCGACCTCATCGCTTGAGGTGGCCAGCAGATCTTCCGGATCCCAACTGGTGACGCTGATGATGCCGCCCAGGGCATTGGAGCCATACATGACGGAGGCAGGGCCATGCAAAATTTCCACGCGCTTGATACGGTCGGTCTCCAGAAAGACGCGCCCTGCATCGGAGAATGCGCCCAGCGCAAACCGGTCGCGGCCCGGAATGCCATCCACTTCAATCGCCACCCGATTGCCGCCAATGCCACGAATATTGATGGCATTGGCGCCAAAACGCGTGCCTGAGGTTTCCACTTCCAGCCCGGGCTCATAACGCAACAAGCCGTCGATGTCTTCTACCAAAACCTGGCTGACTTGCAGCGCGTCAATCACCGTGACCTGGGCAGCAACCTCGGAGAGTGGCTGCTGTCTTTTACTGGCAACCACAATGATGGGGTCGAGCTCTATGGCATAGTCTGCGCTGCTCTCCGGTTGATCTGCTGCTGCAGGAAAAGCACTCATTGCCCAAAGGGTGAGGAACAGAAACCGGGGCAAGCGGAAAAAAGGGAATGTCTGATCCATAAAAATTCGAGTGCCTTGAGGCCAGCCGGGAATGCACCCGCAGAATAGATGCATTTCATCGCATCTTTTTTGACATGGATCAATCAGGGTTCAAACCGCAGCTTTAATGGCCGTGGCGCATTTCTGCTCAAGTCATCACTGTTTGATCTGGATCACCTCCTTGCGGCCTGGAAATGGTTAATTTTGATGCATCAATCAGAGCATGGATAAAAAAGCTATGAGGCTGACGCGATTTACCGACTACTCATTGCGTGTGCTGATTTATCTCGGCCTGCAGGATGACCAGCGGATTACCATTCAGGAGATTTCCAAAGCCTATAATATTTCCCGTAACCACTTGATGAAGGTGGTCAGCAACCTCACTCGTCACGGCTATGTTGCGGCGCAACGTGGTCCGGGTGGTGGCTTGACTCTGGCCCGGCCCGCCAACGAAATCAATCTGGCTGCAGTGGTTCGCGACATGGAAGAAGACCTGGACATGGTGGAATGTTTTAGCCCGCAAGGCCAGTGTGTCATCACCCCTGCATGCCAATTGCGTAAAGTGCTGCAGCAGGCATTGCAGGCTTACATGCAGATCCTGCAGGCTCACACCTTGCAGGATCTGCTGAAACCCGCACCTGCGCTGGAAAAAATACTGGGGATCAGGCACAAAGCGACTTGAATGCCGGGCATATGAACGCTGGGGTCGGAACGCTGGAACGCCGGGGCAAACGCCGGGGTGAGAGTAAATGGACAGAGTAAAAACACATCCAAAAACAGCAGAACACGAAAAATGGATTTTTATCTGTCCCCGTAATAAGACCCCCCGACACCCACGAAAAACGATGGCC
>JANOGQ010000621.1:0-9796 GCA_031406105.1 Lysobacterales bacterium
CGATCGTTCACGTATCTCCTGGACGCAGGTTGAAACGGGCTCGGCCATTACCTGGAAATATCCTTCCTGCGTTTTGCGTGGGGAAAGTTCGGTGGGTGAGTTCTATTCGGTGGCGCTGACCAACAACTATCAGCAGGCGGATACGGGCACGAAGATGATTCACCTGGGGCCGAACACTCGAAGCACGATCATCTCCAAGGGCATTTCGGCGGGTCATGGGCAGAACAGTTATCGGGGCCTGGTGAAGATGTCGCGCAAGGCAGTGAACTCGCGCAACTACACGCAGTGTGATTCGATGCTGATTGGCAAGAACTGCGGCGCGCATACTTTTCCTTACATCGAGGTGGCTCATCCTTCTGCAAAGATTGAGCACGAGGCTACGACTTCGCGCATTGGCGAGGATCAGTTGTTCTACTGTCTGCAGCGCGGCATTTCTGAGGAAGACGCCGTGTCGATGATTGTGGACGGCTTCTGCAAGCAGGTTTTTCGCGAGTTGCCGATGGAGTTTGCGGTAGAGGCGAAGGCTCTACTCGAAGCCAGCCTGGAAGGGGCGGTTGGGTGACCTCAATAGCTTCGTTTCGGAAATCAAGCCAGAGTGTTTTGCTCAGGGCACGCTCGAATGGTCTTTTTAAGCGAGCTAAAGGTACCGCGGGCTGCTGTAGGGAGTTCTCTTCCGAAACCTGGGCGAGCGTCACTAGCCCGGCGGACTGCCGCCCAAGGGTTTCCTCCTCGGGCACGCTCAAGACGTCCCTGTGCGCTACTCGGCTGTTCCCGACAGCCCGAGTGCCCTCGAAGAAATCCCTTGGCCAGCATTCCTTGGGGGCACTGTTCGAAGAGCTCCCTTCAGCCACGGTCCAGCAAGTAACTCTCAGCGACGCCGCTCACGCGGAGGCCTTTAGCAACCGCCAACCGCCGAACGTACCATCCGCGCGAAGCGGGGCACCAAGCTACACACAAAACTGGTTCAAATTTTCGCCAGAGAAGCTCTTCACCCATCAACGCAAAATTGAACGAAGAATTTAAATGGAAACGTATATGTTAGAGATCAAAAACCTGCACGCCAAAGTCGGCGGCAAGGAAATACTCAAGGGCCTGAACCTCAGCGTCAAGGCAGGAGAAGTGCATGCCATCATGGGGCCCAATGGTTCCGGCAAAAGCACCCTCGGCAATGTCATCGCCGGGCGCGATGGCTATGAGGTCACGCGAGGTGAGGTGATTTACCAAGGTGAAAATCTGCTGGATATGTCACCCGAAGAGCGTGCCTGCTCCGGCATATTCCTGGCCTTCCAATATCCGGTTGAAATTCCCGGCGTGAACAACACCTACTTCCTGCGAGCCGCCCTGAATGCGCAGCGCAAATTCCGCAAAGAGCCCGAGCTGGACTCCATGCAGTTTCTTAAATTGGTGCGCGAGAAACTGGAGATTTTGCACATTTCGGATGATCTGCTGCACCGTGCCGTCAACGAAGGCTTCTCCGGCGGCGAGAAAAAGCGCAATGAGATTTTCCAGATGGCTGTGCTGGAACCTTCACTGGCCGTCCTCGATGAAACCGATTCGGGGCTGGATATCGATGCCTTGAGGGTGGTGGCAGAAGGTGTGAACCGGTTGCGCAAGCAGGATCGCGCCATTATCGTGATTACGCATTACCAGCGTCTGCTGGAGCATATCGTGCCGGACCATGTGCATGTATTGGCCGATGGGAAAATCAGTGTCAGTGGCGGGGCTGACCTGGCTATCAAGCTGGAAGAGCGGGGTTACACCTGGCTGGAACAGGGTGGCATTGCAACACTGAAGCAAACAGGCGGCCAGCCTGCAGCGAGAGTCTGAACGACATGGCGCAAGTCCGGTCACAAGTTGTTGAGGCGGAAAACGCATTGCCGGCGTTGTGGTTGCGCCAGTTGGCAGAGCATCAGTTCAGCGATAGTACTGACTGCTTGGCCAAGGCCAGGCAAAATGCGCTGGCTGAGATGGCTGTGGCGGGTCGATTGCCCGGTCGCAAAGACGAGCACTGGAAGTATTTTTCGCTGCAGGTACTGGAGAATTCGCCGCCCGAATTGGGTTTTTCGCAACCCTGCGACCGGCCTGTGCCGATGTCCTTGTTTGCTGAGGTGGATGGCATTTTGTTGTCGGTCCAAAACGGTGCTGAACTGCATTTATCCGCCGACATGCTGAACTTTTTACCCAAGGGTCTGCGCTTGCTGAACCTGCAACAGGCTCTTGCTGATGGAAAGTTGACTGTTCAGATTCAACAGCTTTTAATGAAACCTGAACTGAAAGGCCCCGGTCGAATTTTTGAAGCTTTGAATACAGCCTGTCTGGACAATGCCCTGGTTGTTCATGTGGACGCTGGCGCGGATGCCGGCCGTCTGCACATTGAATGGTTGCAAGTCGCCGCCAATCGACTGGACAATTTCCGCCTTTTTGTGTTGCTGGAAAAAGGCGCTGCACTGCAGCTGTTGGAGACCTTTCCGCCAGAGGACAACAGCACCGGGCCAGCCAGCTCGGTGTTCAATCTGCTCACTCAGTGCGAACTGGCTGAAGCGTCACGGCTGGATCATTTGCGCGTACAGGCCACTTCACCACAGCAGCATCTGCTGCAGTTCGTCAAGGTCAGTCAGGCCGCTGACAGTAACTATCGTTACACCGGTTTTGAATTGGGCGGTGGACTGGTGCGCAATGATGTGGATTGCCAGCTGAATGGAAATGCTGCCATTGCTGATCTTGCAGCCGCTTTTATTGGCCATGGCGAGTCCACGATTGATCATCACATCCTGGCCGATCATCACGCGAAGAATTGCCGCAGTGAACAGAATTTCCGTGGCGTGCTGGGTGATCACAGCCGCGGTGTATTCAATGGCAAGGCCTTGATACGGCCGGGTGCGGATGGTTCCAGCGTGCGCCAGTCCAATGCCAATTTGTTGCTATCAGACCTGGCGGAGATGAACACCAAGCCGGAACTCGAGATTTATGCCGATGAAGTGGAAGCCAGCCATGGCGCTACGGTGGGGCAATTGGATGACATGGCTTTGTTCTACCTGCAATCGCGCGGCCTGGATGAGGCGGCTGCACGACGCATGCTGACTGGCGCATTCTGTCGCGCCATCGGCAATCGCTTGTCCGATCGGAAGCTGCTTGAACAGATTGAAGCCATGCTGGATGCAGCCATGCCTGGCATTGAAAACGGCGGTCAGGAGCAGTCATGGGTGTCTTGTTGAAAGAAGCATTGGGCTTTGCAGTAAAACCCGGGTTGGACATTGAAAAAGTCCGCGCTGATTTTCCCATTCTGGGACGCCAGGTACACGGCAAACCGCTGGTGTACCTGGATACGGCAGCCTCATCACAAAGGCCGCTTGCGGTTATTGAAGCGACTGATCAGTTCTATCGCTGGCACAATGCCAATGTGCATCGCGGTGTACATCAGCTCAGCCAGGAAGCTACAGACATTTACGAAGCTGCGCGTGCCGCATTGGCTCAACATATTCATGCAGCCAACGAACGTGAAGTGATATTTACGCGTGGCACAACGGAGTCCATCAATCTGGTAGCGCAAAGTTTCCTGCGGCCCCGGTTGAAACCGGGCGATCAGATCGTGATCAGCTGCATGGAGCATCATTCCAACATCGTGCCCTGGCAGATGGTGTGCCAGCAGACCGGCGCAGAACTGGTGGTGGCACCCATTAGTGAACGCGGTGAGCTGCGGCTGGACAAGTTGCAGGAGTTGCTGAACGAGCGGGTTAAGTTACTGGCCTTGACGCACATATCTAACGCACTCGGCACCATCTACCCGGTGCAGCAGATTTGTGCCATGGCCAAAGCCCAGGGCATTCCGGTATTGCTTGATGGCGCTCAGGCGATGCCACATTCGCAAGTGGATGTGCAGGCCATAGGCTGTGACTTTTATTGCCTGTCGGCGCACAAGATGTACGGCCCTACCGGCATCGGTGCGCTTTGGGGTAAGGAAGCTCTGCTGGATGCCATGCCGCCCTGGCAGGGCGGTGGTGAAATGATACGCATCGTTACTTTCGATAAAACCGAATACAACGAACTGCCGGCCAAGTTCGAAGCGGGCACGCCCAATATTGCCGGAGCCGCTGGATTGGGTGCTGCAGTGCGTTACCTGCAAAGTCTGGGTATGGAAAATATCGCGGCACATGAGCAGGATGTACTGGCTTATGCCACCGGGAAAATGTCAGCAGTCGACGGCTTGCGCATTATTGGCACGGCCGAACATAAAGCGAGCGTGATCAGTTTTACCCTGGAAGGCTTACACCCACATGACCTCGGCACCATCGTGGATCATTACGGAGTCGCACTGCGTACCGGGCATCATTGCGCCATGCCCTTGATGCAGTTTTTTGGAGTACCGGCTACTGCACGCGCTTCACTGGGCCTGTACAACACCCGGGCAGAAATCGACGTCATGCTGGATGCCTTGCAACATGCTCGGGAAATGCTGGCCTGATCGACAAGAGAAGCTTTGATTCAATCAGAGTGTGCCAGATGATAGCCTGATCAGCCATTGGTCAGCCATTGGTCAGCCATTGATCAGCCATTGGTCAGCCATTGATCAGCCAGTGATCAGGCTTTGGCCAACTCGATTTTCGTCACACGCTGGAAGCCTCGTGGTAACTTGCGCCCGCGTTGTGCGCGCTCGCCACGGAAATGATCAATGTCTTTTTCGCCCATGTGCAAGTAACGCTGCCCGGCCCAGACCAGAATTTCATCTGCCCCAGAAACCACTGCCAGACCGACTACATTTTCTTCGCCGGTTTTGAGGCGTTTGGGTGGTACGTTGATCAGCTTGTTGCCCTTGCCTTTGGCCAGTTCCGGCACATCACTCAGCGGGAAGGCCAGCATATAGCCATCGGAAGTCACGCAGATCAAGGTGTTGGCGCCCGCAATGTTTAATTCAGCAGGTTCCAGCGGAATGGCTCCTGTGGGCAGAGAGATCATGGCCTTGCCGGCCTTCATGCGGCTGTGCAGATTTTCCAGCTGGGTGACGAATCCGTAGCCGAAAGAACTGGCTAACAGAATCTTGCGTTGCGGATCCCCAGCCAGGCAGTAAAGAAAGCCTGCGCCATCGGCGGGTGAAAAACGGCTGCTCAGGGGTTCACCCAGGCCGCGCGCGGAAGGTAATGAATGGGCTGGCAGGGCGTAGGCACGGCCGGAAGCATCAAGGAACACGGCCTGTTCATTGCTGCGGCCCTGCGTGCTGTGCAGATACTCATCTCCGGCTCGGTAACCCAGAGCTGCTGCGTCGATGTCGTGGCCCTTGGCAGACCGCACCCAGCCGGATTTGGACAGGATGATGGTGATCTGCTCGGAAGGCACCAGGTCTTCCTGTTTCAGTGCCTGCGAAGATTCGCGCTCAACGATGGGCGAACGCCGGTCATCGCCATAAGCTTCGGCATCTTCCAGCAGTTCCTTTCGGATCAGGGTTTTCAGCCTGGCCTTGGAACCCAACACCAGTTCCAGTGACTTGCGCTCCTCTGCCAGTTCTTTCTGTTCACCGGTAATGCGCACTTCCTCAAGTTTGGCGAGGTGGCGCAGTTTCAGTTCCAGTATGGCTTCAGCCTGCGTGGCTGTGAGCTGGAAAGTTTTCATCAGAACAGGCTTGGGTTCATCCTCGCTGCGGATGATGCGGATCACCTCGTCGATGTTCAGGAAGGCGATCAGCAGGCCTTCGAGTATATGCAGACGGTCAACCACCTGATCCAGCCGGTGGTTGAGGCGCCGCGTGACGGTATCCATGCGGAATTCCAGCCACTCTTTCAGCAGTGAGCGTAAATCCATCACCCGCGGCTTACCGTTGATACCGATGATGTTCAGGTTGATGCGGAAGTTGCGCTCAAGATCAGTGGTGGCGAACAGATGGTTCATCAGCTGTTCCAGATCCACCCGGTTGGAGCGGGGGACAATCACCAGCCGCGTGGGATTTTCATGATCCGATTCATCGCGCAGGTCTTCCACCATGGGCAGTTTCTTGGCCTGCATCTGTGCCGCAATCTGCTCCAGCACCTTGGCGGGCGAAACCTGATGTGGCAGCGCAGTAATGACGATTTCGCCTTCCTCGCGCTCCCAGATGGCCCGCATCTTGACTGAGCCGCCGCCACTCTCGTACATGCTGCGAATTTCAGACAGAGGCGTGATGATCTCGGCTTCGGTGGGATAATCGGGGCCTTTGATGTGCTCGCAGAGTTCGGCCACGGTGGCCTTGGGCTCGTCCAGCAGGCGGATGCAGGCGCTGACCACTTCCCGCAGATTATGTGGCGGGATATCGGTGGACATGCCCACCGCAATACCCATACTGCCGTTGAGCAACACATTGGGCAGGCGGGCCGGCAGCAGGGTAGGCTCCTTCAGGCTGGAATCGAAGTTGGGTTGCCAGTCGACGGTTCCCATGGCCAGTTCCGACAGCAGGGATCTCGAATAAGCGGTAAGCCGGGATTCGGTATAACGCATGGCGGCGAAGGATTTGGGGTCATCCGGTGAGCCGAAATTACCCTGGCCATCCACCAGCGGGTAGCGATAGGAGAATGGCTGGGCCATCAACACCATGGCTTCATAGCAGGCTGCATCACCGTGTGGGTGGAATTTGCCGATCACATCGCCTACGGTTCGGGCCGACTTCTTGTGCTTCGATGCGGCACTCAAACCCAGTTCGCTCATGGCGTAAATGATGCGTCGCTGCACCGGCTTGAGACCATCGCCTATATGCGGCAGAGCGCGGTCCAGCACTACGTACATCGAATAATCGAGATAGGCTTTTTCCGCATAATCCTTCAGCGGGATTTTTTCATGATCGGAAAAAGCGACGGTCATTTCACTCATGCTGTTCCAGGCCTTTTTCAGTCAATATCGCCATTACGCTGGCGCGGTGGATTTTTTCCCATTCGTCCAGGCTTTGTGCTGCATCTTTGGCCGCACGTGCCGCCGCTGCAGCATGGCAAGCAGCAATCTCTCTCACCGGCACCACAGCTATGCCTTCTTCATCGGCAATCACGATATCGCCGGGTGATACGCACACACCGCCGCAAGTAACCGTGCCATGAAATAAGCCCTCTCCGAACTTGCCGCCCGGCTTGGGAATGATGCCGCGGGCAAATACCGGAAAGCCAATATCCCGTATTTCACCGATATCACGAATCAAGCCGTCAATCACGAATCCTGCGATGCCATTCTTCTGCGCGATGGCACAGACATTGCATACTCCAGATCACCGGCTTGAGCCACCACCACTGAGCCGGCCGGCGCATGGTAAATGGCTGCATGCAGCATCAGGTTGTCACCGGCAGCACAGGCAAGCGGATACGCTGGTCCGGCGATTCGCGGCATGCCATCCCACAAGGGGTATATGCCGTAATCCATGATCTGCTGACGCGCCAGAACATCAGCCCAGGTGGTGCTGGCAAATTCCCCGAAATCGATATTCTTTAAATCCATATTCTTCCAACAGATACATTTCGAAACTCAAGTAGCTGGTCGGGCGCAAAATCGGCAAGATCCGGACCCATTCAGGGCTCAGACTTCAGCGTCCGCCGGCCATCAATACCCGGGTATCAAACAGGTTGCGAATACGGCTGATCTGGCCCTGGTAGGCACGGAAAAAACAAGCACCTTCCAGTTCCATGCCGTTGATGCCATGAACCAGAACGCGCACTGCAGCGGAATTTCGGTCAATCAGGGTTTCGAGGATTTCGGTCCGGCTGATGAAAGGAGCAATCTGTTGCAAGTGCTCGCGCACTGCCACTTCGCCGTGCAATGGTTCGGGCAGCATGGGTCCGTGCAGCTCTACATTGCCCGAAAACTCCAGTGCGTCTATGGCTGCGGCCGTGCGGGCAGCAAAATAATCGCGAATGATACTTTCAATGTGGTGGCTGTCGCTCATGTGCTGCCCTCCTTTTGTTGATTATCAGGTCATTTTTGGCACACGGAAGTGCCAACATTTTCGATGATTGAAAATCATTGAAAATGAATCAAAACAAAAATCACATTTTTTGTTTTGATCATTCTGATAATTCACGGATGAATTATCAGGTCATTATTGTATCGTAGCCAGATTGCCTTTTTCTTCCAGCCAGGTCTTGCGATCGCCCGCTCGCTTCTTGCCCAGCAGCATGTCCATCATGGCGTTGGTAGCGGTATGGCTTTCCACAGTGAGCTGCACCAGGCGGCGTGTGTCCGGATCTATAGTGCTTTCGCGTAGCTGCAAGGGGTTCATTTCCCCCAGGCCTTTGAAGCGCGTTTCGGTGACTTTGCCTTTTCGATTTTCTGCAGCGATGCGTTCGTGCACGCCCTTACGCTCTTCATCGTCCAAAGCGTAATAGGTTTCTTTGCCCACATCGATGCGATACAGCGGTGGCATGGCGACAAAAATGTGGCCGGTTTCCACCAGCGCCGTGAAATGTTTGAGAAACAATGCCGCCAACAGGGTGGCAATATGCAGTCCATCTGAATCAGCATCGGCCAGAATGATAACCTTGCCATAGCGCAGCTCGGCAATGTGGTTGGAACCGGGATCAACACCGATGGCCACAGAGATATCGTGTACTTCCTGGTTGCTCAGTACCGAGTCGGATTCCACTTCCCAGGTGTTGAGGATCTTGCCGCGCAAGGGAAGGATGGCCTGATATTCGCGATTGCGTGCCTGCTTGGCGGAACCACCAGCGGAATCACCTTCCACCAGGAACAACTCGGTGTGGCTGAGATCCTGTGAGCTGCAGTCGGCCAGCTTGCCGGGCAATGCCGGACCTTGAGTGACTTTTTTCCGCACTACTTTTTTGGCCGACTTCAAGCGACTTTGGGCGTTGTCGATAGCCAGCTGGGCAATCGCATGACCATCGCTGATATGCTGGTTCAGCCACAGACTGAAGGCATCTTTGATAATCCCGGAAACGAAAGCAGCACAGGCCCTGGACGACAGGCGTTCCTTGGTCTGGCCACTGAACTGTGGATCGCTGAGTTTGACTGAAAGAATATAAGCGACCTTGTCCCAGACATCTTCCGGCGCCAGCCGCAAGCCACGCGGCAACAGATTGTGCAGTTCACAAAACTCACGCAAGGCTTCTACCAGGCCGGTGCGCAGGCCATTGACGTGGGTGCCGCCCTGCACGGTAGGAATCAGGTTGACATAGCTTTCCTGCAGCAGCCCGCCAAAGGGTAACCAGCAAATTGCCCAGCTGGCTTCAGAATCCAGCCCTTTCATATGGCCGGTGAATGGTTCTGGCGGCAGGCATTCATAATCAGTCAGTTCAGTCTGCAGGTAGTCGGCCAGGCCGTCCTGGTAACACCATTCTTCCTTCTCGCCGGTTTTATCGATTTTCAGGCTGACCATCAAACCGGGGCAGAGCACTGCTTTGGCGCGCAGCAGATGCCGCAGCCTGGGAATGGAAAAAAGCGCTGAATCAAAATAACTGGCATCGGGCCAGAAGCGGATGCGGGTACCGGTATTGCGCTGTCCTACTGAACCGATGACTTCCAGCTCACTGGCTTTTTCGCCGCCCGCAAAGCTCATGAAATGCTCATGGCCGTCACGCTTGACCCATATTTCCAGCTTACTGGAAAGGGCATTAACCACCGAAACACCCACGCCATGCAGGCCTCCGGCAAACTGGTAATTCTTGTCAGAGAATTTGCCACCGGCGTGCAGGCGCGTGAGTATCAGCTCGACACCGGGAATTTTCTGTTCAGGATGAATGTCCACCGGCATGCCACGGCCATCGTCAGTGACTTCTACCGAACCATCGTCATAGGCGGTGACCGCGATCTGCCTGGCATGGCCAGCCAGGGCTTCGTC
>JANOGQ010000641.1:0-7739 GCA_031406105.1 Lysobacterales bacterium
TGGTCAGAGGTAGCCGGAGAGCAATACCCATCTTGTACATGGACCGGACGTCATAATCACTCAGTTCGGCACCGTTCAGCGCTGCATAGATCCATATTCGCCCGCCATACAAAGGCGTATAGGCCGTAAACCCGAAGACGCTCTCGATCTGGTCGAGCGGGATGTCGCTGAAGTGCTGCCGGATAAACAGCTGGATTGACTGACTAGCCGGTTTATCGCGTGCCGAAATCGTGAATTGCATATACAAGCTTTATAACCGGGACGAATATCGGTGTCGAAGGTATACGGCATCGCTCGATGAATGAGTGAACTGGGTGGGAATCTGTAATGTAGAGATTTATCGATGCGAGCATTACGTCCGGTCGCTCATGCATGTGCGGGCTTCCAATATAATTTATTGTCGATCGCGCGACGTGTGAATGAAATAGTCCACCAGCTCTCCCTGTGTATTGATCACGTGACTACCCGGATAGCGGATTGTGGTCGGACAAATATGGCCGGGCGCAGCGAGCAGGTAGTCACCGATCTCAGGCAAATCGCCGGGCACCTTGAAAACACCATGCTCTTCGCTCTGCTGGACCAGTTGCGCTTTATCGTGACCGACGATATAGGCCCTTTTCTGCTCGGGCAAGTCGGAGCTTACCGCTTTGTAGCCGAGATCCGTAGTAAACAGTCCTTCATCAGGATAACGGTCAACAACCTGCGTAAGGATAAGGGCGGCGCATCGAAATGGGCGGTCCGGCATAGCCTCCCGAAATCCTGCATCCCAGTAGACGAATGTTCCCGGCGACCCGAACATTCCCTCGGTTCGGGCATAGTAAGGAAATGAGTAGCTGCACCCGGCGACCACAAAGGGTACCGGCATGCCGGCCGATTCCAGCCGTTTTCGAAGCGCCCTGAGTGCCTCGATGTGCTCCTGCGCCACGGCTTCACGTTCCTGCGGGTCAGATCGCTCATCGTGACCATCGTAAAGATGGAGTCCGACGGGTTCACAGAAAGGCGTCGCATGGATCTGCCGGTAAACGTGCTCAGCATCTGCGCCGAACCCGATCCCCGTACGATGCATGCCAGCATCGAGATCCAACATGACGCGTACGATCTGGCCGTGCTCTTCGGCCATCGCTGCCAGTAAATTGACGTGCTTCGGCGCGCTGGCGATTGTGGCGATCCAGGAGGTGGGGTGCTTTTTGATCAGCGCACCAAGACGTTCGAGTTTGCGCTGCTGAACCAGGGGATACGCGAGAATGGCGCGGCTGGCGCCGGCCTCAAGCACCATCTCCAGTTCCCTGAGGGTGGCGCATTTGAAGGCATCAATTCCGTGCCGAATCTGGGTGCGGACTACGGCTTCAGATTTGTGCGTTTTAACGTGAACGAAGAGCTTATCCCCGCCGCCAACCATCTCGCACGCACTGCGGATGTTGTGCTCCATGATGTCCTGGAAAACCAGCATTGCGGGTGTTTCCAAGGCTTCCGGGTCGGCGACGCGATACTCCTTAAAATGAATCATTAGCGCTTGCTCCGGGTCAGGATTTCGCGTTCATGCCGACCCGTGCAGCCAGATATGTGTTGGCTCGCTAGCTCTGGACTAATGGCCAAGTTCAGTTACCATTTCGTTGCTCTTTGGTATACAGTGTTGCATGCCATTTGGGCTACCGTCAAGCAACTGCAGCGCTCGTGCAGGAGTGCATACCGTTTTTCGCAAGGCGATTGGCCCCTCACCGAACTGATCCAGCAAATCGTTTTTCAGTGCATTGCCGAAAGTCCAAGACGCCTTGCACCGTAATTTTTCACGAGTAGCCGATCTGCACTGCCACGACCAATGCAAGTGAGCCGGCGACAAACGTTTTTAGCATAAATGGCAAAACATATCGTAGCCACCGATCGTAGGGGACTCCCGCCATAGCGAGAATTCCAATGAGCACATAATTTGTTGGGATTAGTATATTGCTGAAGCCGTCACCGATCTGGTAGGCCAATACGGCTACCTGACGTTCGAGACCCACAATGTCTGACAGCGGGGCCATAATTGGCATAGTCACGAAGGCCTGACCGCTTCCTGACGGAATGAAGAGATTTAAAATGGTCTGTACGACGAACATCCCGATAGCGGAAATAGCTGGAGGAAGATCCTGAATGGGCACGCTGATAGCATAAACAATGGTATCAACCACGCCACCTTCGTCCAGAACCACTTGTATGGCACGCGCCACACCGATCAAAAGGGCAACGCTGGTAAAGCTGGCTGCGCCTTTGCCGAATTCGATCGCTGTACGGTCCGGGCTCATGCGCGCGATGACCGCGATGAGCAGGGTAAGAGCAGCAAACACGGCTTGCATTTCATTGAGGCCCCATTGCCATTTACTCATTCCGAAAATAACGATGACCATTGCAGAGCCAGCAGCAGCCAATGACATTTTCTGTATATGTGTCATCGGCGCCTGATTCAGCATGGCCCCTGCATCCTCGCGGCTCGGAATTGACAAGTTTGCCGGTACGTCCACATCAGCTACCAAGCTGGCTGACGGATCGCGCTTGACTTTCTTGGCGTAGGACCAAACGTGGTGAATGCCAATTGGCACGAAGATAAAGAATAGTAAAACACGGAACCAAAGACCTGACGCGGGTTGGAGCCCCGAAATATCCTGTGCGATAAGTACAGTAAAGGGGTTAATTGTTGCGGCAATGAAGCCAGCGCCGTAGCCAATCATGACAATCCCGATAGCTGTAAGCCTGTCGTATCCAAGCGCAAGTGTCAGGGCGATAAGAACAGGCACGAAAGGATAATATTCCTCACCAAAGCCAACGGTGCTTGATCCAACTGCGCACAAGGTAGTACAGCCAGCGATCAGCCAAAAGGGCTGATTTCCCCAACGCCTCAGCAGCGCACCCATACCGGCCTCTAACGCCCCCGTCGAGCGAAGAACAGCGAATGCGCCGCCGATAAAGAACACGAAGAAAATAATCTGGTGCGCACCGCTGAAACCCTTCGGAAGGGCGATCAGGCTGGCGAAGGGCGACAACGCAGGCACGTCGGGGGTTAGGTGGAAGCTGCCAGGAACCGCTTGTAAGCGCCCATCGGCCGTCTCCACGCGGTCGAACGATCCAGCAGGAACAACGTAGGTCAGAACCTGAGCAAAAACTACTATTGTGAACAGGACGACCAGCGTCTCCGGTACTTTGAATCTGGTTTTGGTCATGTTGAAATTCCTACTGATTCGTGGAAGCAGGCTGCGAAGGTTGGGTACTTCGCGGTGCGATAAATTTCGCGATTCCCAGTGAGACTAAAGGAAAAATGAAGTGTCGTGGGGCGCCCTCGCCCCTTCGAAGAAACTTAGGCCGGGACCCTTCAGCACTTTATCCGGAAACTAGCGAAGGAGACTGACTCAGCGGAGGTACGGACGCTATCGAAAGAACATTCGAGAGTTGCAAGCTCAAGGACCCTATCGCCCGAAATTACCGCAAGCTTCCATATTTTTATGTTTGTAGTTATTTACTGTAGCGTCCGTTGTTGTGTCCACACTATGCATATATTTTAGTATTCAGTTTGGCATTTTAGATGTTTGGCAGTCAAGTCGGTGGGTGTATGATTCGCGCAGGTCGGAGTAGGGTCTTGATGCTTTAAAACTCCAACCATGTTGCTTTTCCAGAACATGCTACCGTTTGATAAAATTATGGAGTTACACATCAATGTCACGCGCCCTCCAGACATCATCTGCCAATCGGGTCATTGAGGCCCTGCGGACCAGCAAACCGGAACAAGCAGAAGCTATTTGCCGCGAGCATCTGAGTTTGGACCCGGCTAGCGTCAAGCATTTGCGCCTGCTTGGGCACGCGCTCATGGATCAGCGGCGGTTTGCCGAAGCCGAGACTCAGTTCAAGATTGCGCTTGAGCTGGCACCTGATTTCCCGCCTCTAGCGGAGGAACTGGGGAGTGCTCTCTACATGCAGCACAAGTTTGAAGAGGCCATTCCGCTTTTAGAGCAAGCCGTTCGCCAGGACTCGACTCTCGCGAATGCTTACAAGAAGCTCGGGCAGGCGCTTGCCGCCGTGGGGCGCGGAACGGAAGCGGACGAGGCCTTTGAAGCCTTTTTTGCAAAGGATCCGGATGTCGGTTCAGTTGCGGTTGGCGCCGAGCATATTCGGGCGGGGCGCGAAGAAGACGCGATCCGGAGTTTTCGTCAGGCGTTGAAGGACAACCCGGACAATGTGAATGCCATGAGGTTTCTGGCCTCTGTATACATCAATCAAGACATCAAACTGCGCGATGCAGAAGCGCTTCTGCAACGCGCAACCGAGTTGGCACCGGACTTCGCGGCGGCCTGGCTTGATCTGGGCAATGCTTATTTGAAACGGGCAAAGCGGGTGGACGCGATCGAAGCTTTTCGCCAGGCGACCATTCTGGAACCCAACAATGGAATTGCATGGGAGAAACTAGCCAGTACCATGTCAGGTGCCGGGTATCCGGAGCGTGCCGCGGAGGCTTTCCGCAAAGCTATTGCCTTACGTCCGAATGCTGCCGGCTTCCACATGGGCTATGGCCACGTAATGAAAACCCTGGGCGATCAGCCCGAGGCTCTTCGCGCATACCGCACGGCCATTCGCCTAAAGCCCGATTTTGGGGAAGTGTACTGGAGCATGGCCAATCTCAAGATCTTTACTTTCGAGGACGCGGAGATCGACGCTATGGAGTATCAGCTCGAAAATGTCGAACTGAGTGAAGTGACCGAGGTACATTTTCGTTTCGCGCTTGGCAAGGCGTATGAGGATCGCAAGGACTACGATAAGGCTTGGCACTATTATCGTTCCGGGAACGAACGCCATCGACCGCTCCTTCAGTACGATCCTGTCGAAAACAGCACCCACCAGCAAGCTATTCGATCGTATTTCACAGGCGACTTTCTGAGAAAGTCTGAAGGCCACGGATATGCCGATAAGGGCCCAATATTCATCGTCGGCCTGGGTCGGTCCGGCTCTACCCTTATTGAACAAATTCTCGCCAGCCACAGTCAGGTCGAGGGGACTGAGGAATTATCCGTTCTTGCAAATTTGTCAGATGTGATCGCTCGTTACCAATCTGACCAAAAGCGGTTTCCTGAGGTGCTGGATAAGATGCGCCCGCTCGACTGGCGTGCCTTGGGACTCGAGTATCTCGAAGGCACCAAACGATACCTCATGACCGACAAGCCGGTATTTACTGACAAACTTCCCAACAATTTTCCATTCATTGGGTTGCTTCACCTTATTTTGCCCAATGCGAAGATCATTAACGCGCGACGCCACCCGATCGACACCTGCCTTGGCAATTACAAACAGTTGTTTGGCCGCGGCCAGAATTTCACTTACGATGTGTTTGAGTTAGCGGATTACTATAAGGAATATTGCCTGACAATGGATCACTGGCATGAAGTTCTGCCAGGCAAAGTGCTGGATGTGCACTACGAAGAAACCGTTACCGATCTTGAAGGCCAGGTCGCTCGCATTCTGGAGCACTGCGGTCTGCCATTTGAAGAACAATGCATGCGCTTTCATGAGACCAGACGCGCCGTCAAGACAGCAAGTTCGGAACAGGTACGCCAGCCAATTTACACGGGAGGTATGGGGACGTGGCGCAAATACGAAAGCCACCTTGGCGAATGGATAGAACAGCTCGGTCCGATTATCGAGGGACTGCCCGATGTGGTTAGAAACGCCTGACTCTGAAAGCAGTAAAGAGAGTTACCGACCTGTTCTCATAATGGCCAGAGCTCGATACCATGGATCTCATTGCGGATATCCATGGACAAGTTTACCGACAGCAAAGTCTTCGATTCCAGCAGATCATAAACCGAAATCGTCGATGGCGACGATCCAACCGCGACAACGCGGTCAGTAAGCAGGCATAAGCCGCGACCAAAGCCCTGCCGGGCAATTCGTGAATCATTTATACCATTGGTTTCGATATCGGCGGCGCCGTATTTCGGGAGCTTCAGGGCCCGGTCTTCCTCACCGGAGCGCGATGCATAGCGCACCGCATCGGCTTCACTATCAATAAACAGAACGCCGTCCCGGAAGGGCTGCGCGTTGTGTATTCCCTGCGGCAGTGTAACGGACATATAAACGGCTTCGCCATTGAAATGCAGCATACCATCGGTTTTCAGCCCCGAAATATACATGCCTTTATCATTGACGTGGACATTGTTCAATCGCAGCTTGTTGAGGAGTAGCGGCCCTTTGTCACCCATCGGGTCATAAACGGACCCCATATACGTGAACCCATGAAGATCGATTTGAAGCGCCCAGAAGAATTTCTTTTCGTCGAGATCGAAACCGAGAATGCTGTCATACCCGCCGGAGGTGATATAGAGAACTCGCTCATGAACGCTCATCTCCTGGGCGTACTTCAAATATGGATTTCGCCACGACCCAATGAGTTTGAAATCCGGTGTATAGGCAAACAGCTCCTCACTCGCCACCAGGTAAACGGTCTCGCCATCGACGGCGATGCCGCGCAGCCCGCTATCCCGGCCACGTTGCTGCGGCTTGCTATCGGTCGTTTTCCAGCCCAGGACCTGGACCACATCCCGGCCCTCCAGGTCAACGATGTAAACTCCGCCATGGCTTTCGCCAAGCTGGCTGCCACGCATGGATGAGGTAGTGATCAGTTTTACCAAGAGATCCTCATACTCCATGCGCGCGCAAATAACTAATTGTGTCTACGAACATTTTATCCATTTGTTCGGGAGCGACATGCGGTTCAATTGTTAAAAAACCATTGTAATTATCGGCCTTTAACGCACTTAGAATTCCTTCCCAATTGAGGGCGCCTTGTCCGGCTACAACGCAAATTACATTCTTAGCGGCTCTGTGGAGTACTCTGTAGTTGTCATCAAAAAGTGCTTTATCATATTGCTTCGAGTCCTTGACATGAATGTAAACAATATGTCGCTTCAGCAGTTCGTAAGCGTAAGGAAAACCTTCCACTCCCGCATTGTAAAAATTATTGGCATCAAACATCATCTTAAAGCAGGGAGAATCCACCGCTTCTATTAGTTCAAGCAAATCCTGCGGGCTTCTTGAGATGCCGAGAGGAAGATTCTCAATCGCCAATGTAACTCCGGATTTCTCGGCCAGGGCTACGTTTTGCAACATCGACTCACGAAAACTTCGCAACGCCGACTTTTTCGTTTGCACTGTCTCAATACCGTCATCATGAAGTATCAGGTATTTCGCGCCGGTGCTCTCACAGAGACTAATCCCTTCGCCGATATTTTTTAAGGAATCACAAATAATTGCAGAAACTTTCAAATCGTGTTTGGAAAGCAGAGCCGGTAGCTCACCATTTGTGCCTCGCCTCAAATTTTCACTCATGGAAAATTCCACAAATTCTACCCCGAAGCTTTTTGCCTTGGTTAATAATTCGTCAACCGACAGATCGGGATACTCTGCGCAAGATATACTGATATTCATTTCGAAATTCTCTCCTGAAAACTGCGCGTTGCTGGCACGGTTTTAACCCTTGGCGGTGCCGCGCTACTCAATATCTCTAAGGATGCACAAAACTGCTGCGCGACATACGCTTTCGCGAGGGGGTCGGCCACGATACGGGTCACTTTGCCGTCAGTTCCTATTACGGCAGCGGATTGCCTTCGACCCAAGGTGCCCCCGCCTCTACCAGGCGCTGCCCCAAGGCTGTCGCCTCGAGGCGAGCCGCCTCCAGGTCTTTACTGGCCTGTCGAAGCTGATCACCGGCAATTGCCAGA
>JANOGQ010000006.1:0-22658 GCA_031406105.1 Lysobacterales bacterium
CGCTGCATCAGCGCCTGCTTTTCGGCCAGGCTCAGGCCGGGCAGATAGTCTTCGTTACTGGTTTGCAATCGAATCAGGTCTTTGCGAGCCTGTTCATTCAGAGGGGTGCGTGCAGCAAACTCCTCCCAGGGTAAGCTGCCATAGCCCACCGCCAATTGCTGCCGGCCAAAATTGGCCTGGTCAAACAGGATGCCGCGACTTAAACCCAGCGATGAGTAAATCGAAGCATCGTAGGCTTCATGGAAGGCGTCGAGGCGGATACCAATCTGGTGCATCAGATCCTTGGCCGGGGCACCAAACGATGAAGGGGTGTCGATGGCCTCGGTGCCGCCATAGCCAATGCGGGTCTGATCGCCGATCAAAAATTCATTGCGCTTGGCATGCCCGCCGACATCATCATGATTATCGAGTATCAGGATGCGTGCATCTGGATGCTTTTGGCGATAGAACCAGGCCGCTGAAAGTCCGGAGATTCCCGCGCCCACCACGATCAGGTCGTAGTGTTCCTCGGCAGGACCGGCATTCCACTGCTGGCCAGCGACGCGTGCATGCATGGTTTCCCAGCTGCCGTCGTGACTGCCTCGCATGCCAGTCAGTGCTGGCGGATAGTAGCTTTGATCCGGAAGATAAACCGTCGGCACATTGCCAAACAATTCAGCCCAGGGTGACAGCAGGCTCGCCCCGATCGCAACCTGAGTTCCGTTGAGAAAATCACGTCGGCTAATACCGTGGCTCATACAACTCCTAAATCACTCAATGAATTTATCCGAACTTCAAACGCTCTTAATAGCCGGGTGCTTCAGGTGAACCGCTCAAATCACTCACCTCGCGGCATTGCTCGAATCTCTGGCGGGCCTGATCAATGTGTTCCAGGACAATGCGCTTTTCGCTGGCGTGGTTGTAGTCCGGATGGGATTCAGCGGATTCACCGATCCGATCAATCCAGGCGAGAAAATAGTCTGCGTCTTCGGAGGACTGCATGGGTGTGTCGCCTATTTGCACAAAAATCGGGTTGGTAGTGGCATAGGGAAAAATATCCAGCACATCCGGCGAAGAGTGTTCGCTCCAGGCGCGCAGTAACACCCAGGAGCTTGGCTGCAGGTCCAGCGTACCGCTAATGTCTGACACTCGGCCGTCCTGACCCAGATCCACTTTCCGCACCACTTCACCATTGACCACTACTTCCAGGTGATCCATGTCCACAATCGAGCGCATGAAGCCGCTGTAATTCAGGCTTTGCCCTTCCTTCAGTCGAATTTCGCTGCCCGGGCCCTGTCCTGCCAGCTCAAATCCCAGCAGCGGTCCATTGGTGGCCATGGTTTTGCCAGTCCGCAAGCCCTCCAGCCAGGCAGCCTTCCGTTCTGCTGCGGAGGCCGACGCGAAATCGAATTCAGGGCCAGTATTGACGTATACCCGGGCCAACCCCACCGGACCGCGCAAGGAGGCATAGTTAGCCATGGCATCGGTGCCTGCTGCGGCCACCGGGCGCAAACCGCAATTCAACAAGCGGTACCAGACGGACGCGGTTTCAATGTGATTGCTGAAACCCACCACTTCCAGGTAATCCATCTTGTCCAAAGCGGCGTTCACCGGCAGAGCATGGGTCAGCGTGCCCCCGGCTTCAGGGTCAGGTGCGGTATCGAAGGGATGAACATACCCCACCAGAGCTGACTGCTCTCTGGCCAGATCAGCAACGGTAATGTTGTCGGGGTGAATGCTGGCAGCGGCTGTGTTCGGGTAAGCGGAATAATCCGGAATCAGCAGATGTTCCTGCAAATCCAGCAAGCCCATATGGCCCCAGTAACTGGTGTGGAATTCCTGGCCATGCAAAAGCACCGATTGGGTAGTTGAAGCGGCATCCGGCTCGGGCGAGAAATACCCGATGTCAGGTATCCGCTGTTCCTTGTTCACGATCAGGTTGAACTGCAGGTCGAGGTCTTCCGCCTCTCCCTGGGCAACCAAATCGGCCGGATGATTTCGATAGGTACCGGCATAATTCATATGCACATGCAGATCGCCGCTCTGCCATTGCGACGACCAGCTTTTGGGTAGATCCAGACTTTGCAGGATTACCTTGTGATTTTCCGTTTCGCCCGCTTTCAGCTGGATGGAATCATGCACTACCGCATTTTCCAGTCCGCGCCAGACGGTGATGTCGGTCTTCCCTGCGGGCACCATCATTTGCACCACCTGGTCGGCAACATGGAAATAGTGCACTTCCTCGCTCATCCGACTGCGGTCAAAGCCATCATCGGCATGGATGCGAGCGGAATCCGGGGCGTAGCTGCGGCCATCACTGCCCCTCACCGACACGCGCGCAGGTACAGGCTTGCCATTGCCGTCCACCACCTGCAGAACCAGTTGCGCCGGCTTTTGCCGGTAAACGCGGGAAGCGATATCCAGTGGTTGCTTCTTGCCACTCACCGCATCCTGTATCCAGATTTGGGTGTTGTAGTTCTCATTGGAAACATAGGCGAGCTGGGTTGTGTCGGGCGACCAGCGAATGTTGGTGATATCGAACTCACCGTAAGCCAAAGGAAAAGGATCACCACCACCGGCTGCGGTCGTCACCCATAGCTGATGCCATTGGCGACCGAGGTAAGAAGAGTAAGCCAGGCGCTTTCCATCCGATGCCCAGTCGGGCCGGGCGCGCCAGCTGGTTTCCTCATCGCGAACCATCACGGCCTCACTCTGTCCATCCAGCCGCGCACGCCACAAGCCGCCACTGCCGTAAATCACATCGGGGTTGGAGACATAAATAATTTCCGCACCATCCGGTGACCAGGTTGGGCTGAGTTCATGATCAAAAGCGCTGTAATAATAGCGGTCCACTGGCGAGCGCCGGTCGGGTAACAAGGGCTGACCCTGCAGGCTCTGCTTACCAGGCCTTCCTTGCAGCTGCCCGGTGAACAACTTGAAACGACCATTACTGGCAGTGGAGATCCACGCAATACTCTCACCATCAGGCGACCAGCGTGCATCCAGATTGACAGCACCATCAGTGCTTAGTTGGCTGACCTCAAGAGTAGCCGGATCCAGCATATGAAGCTCCAGGGCATCTTGGTGGTAACGCGAAAACACGATTCGACCATCGTCTGCAACATCCGGCAGATAGTCATAGCCCGGACCGTCGGTTAATTGTTCAGCTACGTTGCTGCCGATTTGTTGCTTCCACAAGCTACCGGACATGGAATAGACCAACCACTTTCCATCGGTTGACCAGGCCAATGAAGATGGGCCGGTGGTAAGCTGCGGCAAATACATTTCACGGAAATAGTAGTTATGCGGCACAGCGATCTGGCGCAATACGGTCTCTCGTGCAGCTTCGGTGGCCCCCGGGCTGACCAATAAAAGTACATAAAGCAATGCCATTCGGGATTTCATCGTCAGCACTCCTGATGGTGGAATGAGACCCAGGCGGGCCTCAGAATTTCTGGCTCGCGCTACCCTTCAGTTGCAAACGCTGCCGGGCCTCATCGGGAGTGGCAGCCTCAAAGCCCAGTTCAGCCAGTATCAGCTTTATTTTCCGGACCTGCTCGGCATTGCTGCTGGCCAGTTTGCCGGCGGCAATGGTAAGGCTGTCTTCCAGCCCCACCCGCACGTTGCCACCCAGCACGGCACCCATGGTCGCCAGGCGCATTTGCATACTTCCTGCGGCGAGTACGGAAAACTCATAAGCATCACCCAGCAAGCGGTCGGCTGCGGCCTTCATGGCCATCAGGCTTTCCGGACTGGCGCCGATTCCACCGAGCACTCCCATCACGAACTGCACGTACAGCGGCGCTTTGACGCGGCCCTTTTTCAGGTAATAGGCCAGAGTCTCTATCTGGCCGATGTCGTAGCATTCAAATTCGAACTTTGCTCCGCGCTGGCTACCGAGGTCATCCAGGATCATTTCAATATCTTCAAAGGTATTGCGGAATGGGACTCTGCGCGTGGCCTGCAGCAAGGCCGGTTCCCACTCGTACTTCCATTCGGAATAGCGTTCGGCCAGGGGGAAAATACCGAAATTCATAGTGCCCATGTTCAGCGAACACATCTCTGGTTCAGCCTGTCTCGCCGGAGCCAGACGCTCATCCAGGCTCATCAGCGAACTGCCACCGGTGGAAATATTCACTACCGCATCACACCCAGCTTTGATTCGGGGCAAAAAGCCCATGAAGTGCTCTGGATCAGCGCTGGGCGCTCCGTTCTCAGGCTTGCGGGCGTGCAGGTGAATGATGGCAGCGCCGGCCTGGGCTGCTTCTATGGAAGCTTGGGCGATTTCCGCCGGTGTGAGCGGCAACCAGGGGCTCATGGTAGGCGTGTGTATAGAGCCGGTAACCGCGCAGGTAATGATGACTTTTCTGGCCATGTTCGAACCCGTGACTTGACCAACAGCGCTGGTCTTCCTGATTACGATGTTACCGGGGCCGGGACTGCCTTGCGAGTTTTCAGCCAAACATGGGCAGCACACCGGGTAAGCAACAAATCCTTGCCGGTGTGGTTCCGATAAATTCTCCATCCATCATCATCGGGCAGTTTTGCGGTTGCAGGATGCTGATTTCCTTGCCTTGCAGAACGGTCACTTCCGGATACTCAACATGCTTGCCGGAATAGATGCTGGGAAACAGTCGTAAAAGCCGTGTGCGAGGCAAGCGGCACACCAGGGTCAGATGCAGCAGACCGTCGTCCAGTCGGGCAGCCGGAGCTATCAAAAATGATGTGCCGGTGTAACGGGAATTGGATATTTCTGCGAACAGGCTGTTCTGTTCGATGCCTTGCCCATCAACTTCAATGCGGACTGCATAACTGCGCAACTTCAGGATCTGCCATAAAGCCGCCAGCGTATAGGCAGCCCTGCCCAAGACTTTCAGCTTCTGCGCAGTCCTTCCAGCGTCCACCACCAATCCCACTCCGGCAATGTTGACGAAGTAGAACTGACCATCTGCACAATCAAGCCGGGCCACATCAATCTGCCGGATTTTGGCTCGCATAATCAATGCCAGTGCGGCTTGCCAATCACCCGGCTGCAAACCCAGGTCACGGCAAAAGGCATTGCCGGTCCCTATGGGCAATACCCCTAAAGGAGGCCTGGATTCGGCCGGATGTGCCATCAGCCCATTAACCGCTTCGAACAGCGTGCCATCGCCACCTGCGGCAATTACTGCATCAAACCCTGACAGGTCTGTCGCTGACAGTCTTTGGCGAATATCGCCCATCGCTACGCTGCGGTGTATTTCAGGCACCAGGCCAATTTGAACCAATTGCTGCTCAATAGCTGGCAAAAGGCGGGCTACACGTCCGCCACCTGCCTGCGGATTGATCAGCAGCAGGACATTTTTCATGATCTTTGGCTGTCAATCAGAAGTTATAGCCCAGGCCCGAGCTGACGCCATAGTCAGACTGCGATGCCGTTGCCGATACCGGTCGGTTGTCATAACTGGCATAGGCGGTGATGTCGAAAAACAGGTCCCTGACAATTTCGATCTTCATTACTGTGTCGAAATTCGCCCGGTAGCGGCCCGACTCTGTCAGGCTGGGAAATACACTGAAATTCAACCCAATATTCCGTTCCGGATGTGAGAACAGAAAATAATCCCACAACAAACTGGCGACTGCTTCCAGCTGGGCGTCGGTGTCGCCGTTATCAGGTATTTCGCGGTTGACGGCCAGGCCGCCCATCAGGGTAAACAGGGTCTGTTGACTGCGAATGGGCACCCAGCCATAACCAGCACCGACCACGGTTCTGAGATCAATGCCCAGCTCATCATTACTTTCGAGGTTGCCAAACAAGCCTCGAAAAGTATTATGCTGCAAAAAACGCATGTGGTTGAGGTTGAACACGGTACGCTGTGAATCATCAACTTCTTTCTGGGTGGTGATGTCTGTCTGAAAGTTGGCGCGGGTGATGAAGTAAGGGTCACGCCAACTGCCATCAAGTCCAACCGAGTATTTGCCCACTTCGCTGGACTTGTCCCAGCTGAATCCCAGACGCGCGGAAACATCCAGGCGATCCCAGATGCCGGCTTCAACCGGATACATGCTGATGATGTCGTCACTGGCCACGCCTACTGCTCCGTCCGTACTGTTGATGCGCACAAAATTCTGCGCCTCCGGCTTCTCCAGGGTTCCGTAAAATCGCTCACCACTGGTCAGTTCAATGGCCTGGCCGGTGTGGCTTAATATCTCTTCAACCTGTTCCCACTCAATCAGAACTGTGCCCATATGGTCTGTCGATAGCTCCAGCTGTCCGCGCATCAGTGACTTGATTTCGCCGGTTACACGGTCACCGTTCCTGAGCTGGATCACATCCGTTTTGGGCGCGGCCAACAATAACGGGCTGACCAAAACATAAAAGACCGCAGCAAGCAACACAGTTTTCATAAGTAATCCCAAAGCAGTGGTTGTACGCTATTGATTCTAAACCTTGAAACCATCGAAAAGAAAAATGCCGCGAAGCGGGATGGGCCTGGTTAGAGTTAAAGCCAGAGTTAGAGTTAGAGTTTAAGTTTGAGTCAGAGTCAATATCTGTCAGGCAAGCAACTATCCCGCGTCAAGACCGTGTTTGCTTAACACCTGAGCGAAAGCTGCTTCATCCATGATCTGCACACCCAATGATTCTGCTTTGCGCAGTTTGGATCCGGCTGCCTCACCAGCCAGCAGAACCGATGTGCTGGCTGACACACTGCCGCTGACCCGCGCACCCAATGATTCCAGCAAAGACTTGGCGCGTGATCGCGGCATCGACAGAGTGCCGGTTAAAACCCAGCTTTGCCCAGCCAGGGGCTGATCAGCGCCCGCTTGCGCGACTTCTCCGGCCTGCACGCCCGCTGCCGCCAGCGCTGCCAGCACCTGCCGGTTATGGGGTTCCTGGAAAAATGCATAAACATGGCTGGCAACCACCGGGCCCACATCAGGCACCTCGAGCAACTCTTCCTGGCTGGCTGCGGCCAGGGCTGGCAGAGAGCGGAATTGCCGGGCCAGAGCTTGCGCAGTGACTTCGCCCACTTCGCGAATGCCCAGGCCAAATAGCAATCGAGCCAGGTCCGGGGCTTTGCTGCGGTTGATTTCAGCCAGCAGCTTATCTGCTGATTTCTCACCCATCCGTTCGAGTCGCGACAAGTGTGCTGAGCTGAGCAGGTAGAGATCTGCCAGGCTATGGACCAAACCGCTGTCCACCAATTGGTCAACCAGCTTTTCACCCAGCCCCTCAATATTCATGGCTCGTCTTGAGGCGAAATGCACCAGGCTTTGCTTGCGTTGTGCCGGGCAAAACAGGCCGCCGGTGCAGCGGGCAACTGCTTCTGTTGCCACCTGCTCAACCGCAGAACCACAAACCGGGCATTTTGTGGGCATAAAAAATTCAGCCAGATCGCCGGTGCGTTTTGTCAGCACCACGCGAGCCACCTCAGGAATCACATCACCGGCACGTCGCACCACCACGAAGTCACCCGGCCGCACATCTTTGCGACGAATCTCATCCAGATTGTGCAAAGTGGCATTGGTGACTGTCACGCCGCCCACGAATACTGGCTCCAGCCGCGCCACTGGTGTCAGCGCTCCGGTGCGGCCCACCTGCACATCAATGGCCAGCAAGCGGGTGATCTCTTCCTGGGCCGGGAACTTGCGGGCGATAGCCCAGCGCGGTGCGCGGCTGACAAAACCGAGGGTATCCTGGTCGCGTTTCTGATTGACCTTGAACACCACGCCGTCTATGTCATAAGCCAGTGTGGCGCGATGCTTGGCCATTTCTTCATAGTAGGCATCACAACCCGTATCGTTTTTTACCAGCCGAACTTCCGGATTGATGGGGAAGCCCCATTCGCGCAACTGTTGCAATAATTCGTACTGATTGGTCGCAAGCCCCTGATCGGCAGCGGCCGAGTAGGCAAAAAAAGCCAGCGGTCGCTGCGCGGTCAGGCGCGAATCGAGTTGGCGCAAACTTCCGGCTGCTGCATTGCGTGGATTGATAAACTCTTTACCACCCAGCTGCCGTTCTCGCTGGTTGTACTCATCAAAGCCTTGCAGGGGCATATAAATTTCACCGCGAACTTCAAATTCTGCAGGCCAGCCCGAGCCGCGCAGGATCAGAGGTACAGCACGTATGGTGCGTACATTGGCCGTCACATCCTCACCCGTACTGCCATCACCGCGAGTGGCAGCTTGTGCGAGCCTGCCCTTTTCATAACGCAGAGAAATGGCAACCCCATCCAGCTTGGGCTCTGCCGTGTACTCGACGCGTTCCATTTCCAGGCCTTTGAGCACGCGCTGATGGAACAGCCGGGTTTCTTCAGCCGAAAATGCATTGGCCAGAGACAACATGGGATGGCGATGGCGAACTTCACTGAAGGCTTCCAGCGGTGATGCGCCTACCCGTTGGGTGGGCGAGTCTGGCTCAAGCAGATCAGGGAATTCGGCTTCCAGTTGCTGCAATTCACGCAACAGGCGATCGTATTCCGCATCGGGAATACTGGGCTCGTCCAGCACGTAGTAGCGGTGGTTATGGCAGTTGATCAGTTCACGCAATTGTGTGACACGTGAAGCTGCCAGAGTTTCACCCGGGCCAGAGCCAGCCGGGGTCACGGGGGGATGTGAGTCCGCCGGACACATGCCTTCATCGCCTCACGGGATACAAAACTCAAAGCAGGGCCTTTCTGGCCCGTTCCCGGTCAAACTGGCGCATTTCCTCGCGAATCTTGCCTTCTTTTTGCCGCGTCAGTGGCTGATGATCATCATCGATCAGCTCAGCACTGAACACATCAGCCATGCGTTTGGCGGTGGCCAACATGGCATCCCAGGCATCCAGTGCCAGCATGGGGCCAGGCAATGTCAGGAAAATAACCAGCGCTCGGGTTTCAAAAGTATTCCAGGCTTCCTTGTCGAAATAGCCCGGCTTTAATGCTTTGGCCATGCTGAATACCGGTGTATCGCTGCCATCAGCCTGTCGGTGAAAAATGTCCAGGTCGCCCAATTCCATGCCGGTCTTGAGCGCAATCTGCAGCAAGTCGGAGCCGGTGATGACCTGCTGATCAGCAGCCCGAATGAACAGGGTAACGATTTTTTCGGGTGGCGGACCAGCTGGTTTTCTTGGCCTGGGTGGCTCGCGCTTTTGTGGTTCAGGTGAAGACGGAACGGCTTTCAGTTCGGGCACAATTCGGCCCATGGGAAGTTCCCCCTGCCCCTGCAGCTCCAGTGGCTCAGCCTGATCAACTTCCTCCAGAGTGGGTTCTCGCCGTCCCAGGTCAGCAGCAGGCTTGCGCCGCGATGCACTGGGTTTCGGTTTTCTATCAGGGTTGCCGAACAGGAAAATCGCTCCCAGGATGAGTATCCCGATTACGATGATGATCCATCTCAAAGTCGTTGTATCCATACCTATATCTCTATCTCAGGCTCTGTTTCAGGCCTGGCCAGCCAGTTTGGTTGCCTCGTCCAGGTCTACCTGGACCAGGCGCGAAACACCGGGTTCACGCATGGTGACGCCACTGAGCTGGTGCGCCATTTCCATGGTGATCTTGTTGTGCGATACAAAAATGAATTGCACCGATTCGGCCATCTCTTTGACCATGGTGGAAAAGCGCACTACGTTGGAATCATCCAGCGGCGCATCCACTTCGTCCAGCAGGCAGAAAGGCGCCGGATTGAGCTGGAATATGGAGAATACGAAAGCCACAGCCGTCAGGGCTTTTTCCCCACCCGACAAAAGGTGAATGCTGCTGACCCGCTTGCCGGGCGGCCGGGCCATGATACTCACGCCAGTAGTGAGCAAATCTTCTCCGGTCAGCTCGAGGTAAGCATGGCCGCCGCCAAACAGGCGCGGAAACAACTCCTGCACACCCTTGTTGACCTTTTCAAAAGTTTCTTTGAAGCGGGTGCGGGTTTTGCGGTCGATCTTGGCAATCGCTTCTTCCAGGGTAGCCAGCGCCTGGCAGAGGTCGGCATCCTGCGCATCGAGGTAGTCTTTGCGCTTTTTCTCTTCCTCGTATTCTTCGATGGCCGCCAGGTTGACGGGCTCAAGACGGGTGATCTTGTCCTGCAGCTCTTCGAGTTCTGCTGCCCATGCCTGTGCATCCGCTTGCTCCGGCAGGCTGCCCAGGATTTCTGCGATGTTCCCTCCCAGTTCCTCTACCTGCCGTTGCAGCGTGCGCGTATTCAGCTCCAGTTCCTGCTGCGCCAAACGATAACGCTCCAGCTGCTCACGGATTTCATCAGAGTGCTGGATGGCAGCCTGCCGTTCACTGTCTTTCTGGCGGTAATTTTCTTCCAGCTGCTGCAAACCTTTTCTGGCATCGGCCAGTCGTTTTTCAGTTGCCACCCGCCCTTGCAACAGCGCATCCATTTCCAACTTATGCGCCTGTTGCGGATCTTTCACTTTGGCTAACTCTTCGCTGAGATGGACATAACGCTGTTGCAGCTGGCTGAGCTGTGTGTCCATGCGCTGCAGGGACTGGGTCAGCGAATCCAGGCTGGCGCGGCGGGATTCTGCCTTCAAGGCAAACTCATGGCGATTCTCACGGGCAGTCTTAGCCTCAGTGCGGGCTGTTTCCCGGCGTTGCAACAATTCTGCGCGCTGACTATCCAGCCCCTGGCGCTCCTGCTGCAGGCTATTCATGGCTTCCAGCGAGCGCTCAACCGCCGCCCGAGCCTGTTTGACAGCGCCTTCATCCAGCTCGAACTGTTGGCGTAATTCATCGAGTTCGGCAGCAATGGCTGCTGATCGCGTATCCAGCAGCTGGATGTTGGTGCGGCGACTTTGAGCCTGGCCCTCAACTTCGTTGCGACGCCGGTGCAGCATGTTGGCTTCCACCTGGTCATCACGAATTTTCTGTTCCAGCAGGGCCAGGGCTTCGCGCTCGGCTTCCATCTGCTGTTGCGCAGCTGTAACTTCCGGCCCCAGCTGATCCAGTTCCTGATGCAGCTGTGCAATGGCTTTTTCCCTGGCCAACATGCCTTCTTCACCGGGTTTTCCGCGTGCCACGCGCACCCAGCCCTGACCCAGCCATTCACCAGCCTGGGTCAGAAAAGACTCACCTTCAGCCAATTGCTCACGGTCATTCCAGGCCTGCTCCAGCCTATCGGCACAACGCACTTTATTAAGCCAGCGCAGCACCACATCGGGGCCACTGACCTGCTCCGCCAGGCTGCCCGCCAAGGCTTTTACCTGGCCCGAGCTGCTGTCCAGCAAGTCCACCACGGAATCAGCCAGATGGCTAAGTGCGCGCACCCGCCCAGTGCTTTCTTCGGCCACCACTGATTGCAGCCAATGGCCCAGCACCACTTCAGTGGCAGCTTCCCAGCCCGGACTGACGCGGATCAGCTTGGCCAAACGAGGCGCCTGCTGCAGGCCGTTGTCGGCCAGCCATTTCTGGTTGTCACCTGCCGACAGGGCTGCAGCCTGCAGTGACAGCAGCGATTCCAGTTTGCCTTCACTGGTATGCAGATCGCGTTGTTTTTGCTGGGCTGCTTTTTCTGCCTCACGCAGAGCCACCTGGCGGTTGCCGAGCTCGGATCGAATGGCATCGAGGGCGGCCTGTTGGCGATTATCTTCAGCAGCCAGTTGTTGTGCTTCCTGTTGCAGGGATTCCAGCGCCTGCAGGATTTCCGCAGTTGCTGCACCTGCAGTTTCATGCTGCAGGCTTTCCATGCGCCGCGAACTTTGCAGCATCCTTTGCTCCAGGCTGCTGATCTGGGATTTCTGCAAATCTGCCTGCCGCTGTGCGTCGGCACTGCGCTGATGATGCTGTTCAAAATTTTCCTGCCAGGCCAGAACTTCAGTTTCCACCGCCTGCAGGGCTTCATTGGCAACTTCTTCCACAGCCTTTGCGTGCAGCAAGGCCGGCTCAACTTCTGCCAATGCGCTGGTCAGGTCTTCCACCTGGGCGCGATCCAGCACCATGTGTTTTTCAATGTCGTTGAGCGCACTGGAAGTTTCCTCGAAATCGACTTTTTGCCGGGCATGCAATTCACGGGCATGCTGTATGGCCTGTTCCAGCCGGGCAATTTCGCCACCCACCGAGTACAGCTCGCCCTGGATTTCGCTGAACTGTTCATTGGACTGAATCTGCTGCTGGTGAATTTCTTCCAGCACCGCTTCGGCTGCACGTTGAGCCGCCACACCCTGCTGCAAAGCAGTTTCCAGCTTGGCCAGGCCTTGCTGGCCATTTTCGGCTTCGGCCTTGAGATCACGCCAGCGCAGGGTCAGCAAACGAGAATCCAGTTCACGCTTTTCCTGTTTCAGCTTGCGATAGCGATTGGCCGCTGCTGCCTGGCGTTGCAGCCGGTTCAGATGTTTGCCGACTTCTTCGCGCAGATCCGACAAACGTGCCAGGTTGTCTCGGGTAGACTGGATGCGGTTTTCGGTTTCCTTGCGGCGTTCCTTGTAACGGGAAATGCCAGCCGCCTCTTCGAGGTGGGCGCGAATTTCCTCTGGGCGTGCTTCCACCACCTCTGAAATCATGCCCTGCTCTATAATGGAATAGGATCGCGAACCGAGGCCGGTGCCGAGAAACAGATCTTTGACGTCTTTGCGCCGGACGCGGCTGCCGTTGAGAAAATACAAGGACACACCGTCTCGCGAAACCTGCCGTTTAACCGAAATCTCGTTGTAAGCGGCGTAGGCACCCCCCACCCGGCCGTCTGAATTGTCGAACACCAGTTCTACCGTGGCGGTGCCGACGGGTTTACGAGTGGATGAGCCGGAGAAAATCACGTCCGCCATGGATTCGCCGCGCAACATTTTGGCCGAGGCTTCACCCATCACCCAGCGCACTGCGTCGATGATATTGGATTTGCCGCAGCCATTCGGGCCGACGATGCCGGTCAGATTGGTGGGTGCATAAAAAGTCGTAGGGTCGACAAAGGATTTGAAGCCCGCCAGCCTGACTGCTGTCAGCCTCATGGCAGGTAAGCCTTTGCAGCTTCAATTGAATATTGTTTCATGAACTCGCTAAACTGCATCGATGATTTAAGTTTTTTTTGGAATTTTTGTTTAATGTTAAGGAGTTACTGTGAGTACCCAAGCCAGCACTGAACTAGAGGTATTTCCCAATCCCAAATCGTCGCGGGATTATACCATCCGGATTGAAACTCCAGAATTTACTTGTTTATGCCCTAAAACCGGTCAACCGGACTTCGCTACCCTGCTGCTGGAGTATATTCCGGATCAGCACTGTGTCGAGCTGAAATCCTGGAAATTGTATCTGTGGAGCTATCGCGACCAGGGTGGTTTCCACGAAGATTTGAGCAATCGCATACTGGATGATCTGGTTGCCGCGCTGGATCCACGCTTTATGCGCCTGACCGCCGAGTTCAACGTGCGTGGTGGAGTTTATACAACGGTGGTGGCTGAGCATCGGGCTGAAGGCTGGAATGGCCTGGTGCCCTGACCTGTCGCCCGCCTGGCTTTGCTGCTGCCGCTCTGCTGCTGCCGGATCAGTCTCAGGCGCTGGTTTCATGCGTCTCCGCTTCAATCGACAAGGCGTGAATATCCGTCTGCATCAGCTCACCTAAAGCGGCGTAAATAAGCCGGTGCCGCTGCAAGGCCGAAAGTCCGGCGAAGGCCGAACTGACGATATGTAACCGGAAGTGTCCACGGCCGTCGCGGGCCCCGGCGTGGCCCACGTGATGATGGCTTTCATCAATGATTTCCAGAGTTTGCGGCTGCAGGGCTGCCTGCAGTCGCTGCCGCATGGCGGCCGTGCGTTGGGCCGTCTGCTCGGGCAGCGGACTCATGCTGGCATGACCCGTTTGAATGGGCTTACTTCGACACGCTGGTAGACGCCTGCAGCCAGGTAGGGGTCTGCTTCAGCCCATGCCTGGGCTGCCGCCAGCGAATCAAAGCGGGCCACCACCAGTGAGCCCTGGAAGCCGGCGGGGCCGGGATCTTCCGAATCGATGGCAGGCCGTGGCCCTGCCAGCAGCAGACGACCCTGCGACAGCAAATCCTGCAAGCGGGCAAGGTGCTCAGCTCGGGCCTGCAATCGAGCCTGCAAGCTATTTTCATGATCCTGCGAGTAGATGACGTACCACATCGATACCATTCCTGTTCTGCTGCGAAGCTGGCCTGCTTTCAGGCAGTGAGCTTAAAAGGCCAGGCTGCAGGACACAAGTCAGCCACCACCAGCCTATTAAAATTAAACGCTGGTTGCTGACGCCCAGCCGTTGCCTGCATTAGAATGCCCCGTTGCGCTGACTCCACTACTGCGCTGATTACCCAGAAAAGCAACATCCATGAGCGAACGACTGGAAATCCGGCCGGAAGGCCCTAACCCACGACACATTGACCACATTGTGGCCGTACTGGTCCGTGGCGGGCTGATTGCGTTGCCAACAGACTCAGGCTACACACTGGGTTGGCGGGCCGGCAATCGCCGCGCCCAGGAAAGGGTAACCCGCCTGCGCCAGCTCAATCAGAGCCATAATTTCACCTATTGCTGCCGCGACCTTTCGGATGTGGGCCAATTGGCCATTGTTGAGAACTGGGCTTACCGCTGCATCCGCCAGCTTACTCCCGGGCCATTCACCTTTATTCTGCCGGCTACCAATCAGGTGCCGCGCTGGGCGCAACAAAAAAAACGCCGCACCATCGGTGTCAGAATTCCCCAGCACAGCATCGCTCAGGCGCTGATCAAGGCCCTGGATGAACCCTTGCTGACTTCCTCTTTGTTGTTGCCAGAGCAGGAAGAAGAAATTCTGGACACCGAAGACCTGTATGAAGCGGTGCACGGCCTGCTGGACCTGTTTGTCGATGCCGGATATTGCCCACTGGAACCTTCGACCATCGTCGATATGACCAACTCCTCGCCCGTGATCCTGCGCCAGGGTCGTGGCGTGTTAGACTTTTGAGCGACTTCAGGTCGCCAGGAAATCCATTGCAAGCCATCAGCTCTGAAATCACAGCAGCAGTAGCCCAGCCGGAACTACAGGAAGCGGATCAACCGCAGACTGTGCAGCAGAAGGAAATGCCCTTTGCCATTGTTCAGGGCCAGCCGTTCACCCAACTGCCACAAGATCTGTACATCCCACCCGATGCCCTGGAAGTCATACTGGATGCTTTTGAAGGGCCTCTGGACCTGTTGCTGTACCTGATTCGCCGGCAGAACCTGGACATACTGGATATACCGATAGCCGAGGTTACCCGGCAATACATCAGCTATATCGACCTGTTACGCGAGTTGCAATTTGAGCTGGCCGCTGAATACCTGGTCATGGCTGCCATACTGGCCGAGATCAAATCGCGCCTGTTGTTGCCGCGGCCAAAAACTGAGGATGACGAAGAAGCAGATCCGCGCGCCGAACTGGTCCGGCGTTTGCAGGAATACGAACGCTTCAAGCAGGCAGCGGAGCATATGGACGAGCTGCCGCGCGAAGAACGGGATTTTATGGTACTGCAAGCCCTGGTAGAAGACCGGCAGATCATCCGCATACCAGCGGAAATCGATTTGCAGGAAATGCTCAGAGCCCTGCGTGACGTTTTGAGCAGAGCCGAGCTGTTCACTCACCACCAAATCCAGTCAGAAACGCTTTCTGTGCGGGAGCGGATGTCATCTATCATCAACCTTCTGGGCACCGAATCCTATATCGAATTCCAGAACCTGTTTACGCCCGAAGAAGGCCGCATGGGGGTGGTGGTCACTTTCCTGGCACTGATGGAATTGTTGCGTGAACGACTGGTGGACTTGCTGCAACACAAACCTTTCGGGCAGATTTACATCAAGCGCCCTGGCGCTGCGGAACCCCTCGTTGAATGAGCATGCTCGGGATCACTCAGAGTTGCCATAAGATTTTCAGGAGTAATACTTGACCATGTCACAATCCGCAAGTTCTTCCCAGCCGGAACTGAAGCACATACTGGAGGCTTTATTGCTGGCTGCTGGCGAACCTCTTAGCCTGGGCCGCATGGCTACCCTGTTCGACAGCCGCGATGCACCGTCCAGCAGCGATATCACCAGGGCGCTGGAGGAATTAGCTGCTGATCTGCAGGGTCGAGGCATTGAACTTAAAGAAGTGGCCAGCGGATTTCGCCTGAAAACCCGTGCCGAGCTGATGCCCTGGATTTCGCGACTGTGGGAGGAAAAACCACAACGCTACTCGCGGGCGCTGCTGGAAACGCTGTCGCTGATCGCCTATCGCCAACCCATTACCCGTGGCGAAATTGAAGAAGTCCGGGGCGTTTCGGTAAGCTCCAATATCATCCGCACCTTGCAGGAAAGGGAATGGATACGCGTGGTCGGCCACCGCGATGTACCCGGCAAACCTGCCCTGTTCGGAACCACCCGGGCTTTTCTGGATTATTTCGATCTGAGCACACTCGATGATCTGCCCACCCTGGCAGAAATCCGTGATATGACCAATCTCGAGCCGGAGTTCGATTTTGACAGCAGCGAATTGGCCCTCGACCCTTCGGATTCTGAGGCCCTGGCTGCCAACCAGGCGGAAGAAGCGGACGCCATGCAGGGCGAAGAGCTTACTGAAGACGAACATGAAAAACCGTTCTGAAAAGGGTCTTCGAACTGTGATTGGAGATGGTCAGGCAGGCAGGTCTGATAACCGCAAACGCACTGGCAAACGCACTGGCCAGCGCGCTGCAGCGAAAAGTCCAGGCGCCGAATCTTCCACAAGCTCAGTTAAGTCATCAACGCCTGCCGCGGCTAGGCTCAAGCACACCAGCCGGGGCAGACCTGAGCGGTCGAAGGCAGATGCACCACCCACGGCAGCAGCCACGCCACAACCGTCTCGCCTGCATAAGGTCATGGCGGCAGCTGGACTCGGTTCACGTCGCGCACTGGAGCAGGAAATTCGTGCCGGTGTTGTGCAGCTCAACGGAGCAGTGGCCACATTGGGCCAATCCATCAAACCCGGTGATCGCTTGCAATGGGGCGAACGGGAATGGCGCGTGGCAGGTGAACAATCACAGCACCGCACGCTGATTTACAACAAGCCGGAAGGTGAAATTACCAGCCGCTCAGACCCCGAAGGCCGGCCTACTGTTTTTGACCGCCTGCCCTTGCTGGAAGATGCCCGTTGGGTGCCCATTGGCCGGCTCGACATCAACACCACGGGCCTGCTGCTGCTGACCACCGATGGCGAGCTGGCTAATGCCATGATGCATCCATCAAAGCAGGTTGATCGCGAGTATGTTTGCCGCGTTCGTGGCCTGGTCAGCGACGAGCAGCTGACGCAATTGAAAGAAGGAGTGATGCTGGAAGATGGGCCAGCGCATTTCAATGATGTAAAACGCATGGGTAGCCAGAGTTCCCACCCACAGGGCGCCAACCAGTGGTACCAGGTCACCTTGCTGGAAGGCCGCAACCGCGAAGTCCGGCGTTTATGGGAAGCCATGGAGCATATGGTCAGCCGACTCAAGCGCGTTCGGTATGGCGCAGCGCTGTTGCCCAAGAATCTGAAAATGGGCCAGTGGCATGAGGTGACAGCCAAAGATCACCAGGTGCTGCGCGAAGATGTGGGCTTGTCCCTGGCAAGCGCGGAATTGAGTTTGCAGTTGCTGGTGAATCAGCAACAGCCCGCCCATAAACACAGCTCACGCAGTTCCCGCGCACAGGATAAACGCCTGGCGACAACAACGGACACGCCTAAGCCCTGGTCTGCGGGCAAGCGCGGCAGCAGAGCCAAAGACCAGCCCCATGAACGATCAGCTGGCAGAAAGTCGGGTGCGAGTGGATCGCCCCGGCAGGGTGCAGCTGGCCGGGTTTCAGAAAGCCGGCGCAACCCTAAACCCGGATCGCCCGCAGGTGCTGGACGCCGCCCGGGCTCCAAACCGCGCCGTGGAGATCGTTGAGGCGATCAGCATTCATGCTTCTGTCTGAATTAGAACAATCCTGCGCAAGCTTTATTGCCACAGTAATACCGGCTGATGCAGGGCATGACCTGGGTCATGTACGCCGGGTAGTGCGAAATGTCGCCTGGCTGACAGCAGAGGAATCAGCAGATGCCTGGGTCACCCTGCCAGCTGCCTGGCTGCACGATTGCGTGGCCATCGCCAAGGATAGTCCCTTGCGCTCCAAAGGGTCGCAGCTTGCCGCCGAAGCCGCCACAAAATTTTTGCAGACCCTGAACTTTCCGGAAGAAAAGCTGGCAGCGGTCTGCCATGCCATAGAGGCCCACAGTTTTTCTGCTGCCATACCGGCACGCAGCCTGGAAGCACAGGTGGTGCAGGATGGTGACCGGCTGGACTCACTGGGTGCGATTGGTATTGCCCGCTGCCTGCTGGTAGGCGGTAAACTGAATAGGCCTTTATGCGCCGCAGATGATCCTTTTTGTGATGCACGCGTACCCGATGATGAGCGCTTTACCATCGATCATTTTTACAACAAGCTGTTCAGATTGCCTGAGATGATGCAAACCCGGGCCGGTACAGCGGAAGCGCAGCGCCGGGCCATCATCATGCGCGATTATCTGGCGGAGTTGCGTGCGGAAATTACCCGCAGCTGAAGAATCCGGAAACTATTCCTGAAGCCGGCTGGGGTTGTAGATTACGCCCGCCATGGCTGCATACTCTTGCAGCACCCTTGCAGCTTCCTGGCGCAATACATGCACCTTCACATCAAGGCCCCGATCCTTGAAGCCATTCGGCCAGTTTGGCGGCTTGTCGCCTTCATCAAAACCGGCCGATTCAGCGTCGCTGAAATCCGCACCACATACCAGGCTACTGACACCTGACCAGGGCACTGCACCCAGGCACATGGCGCAGGGCTCACAGGAGCTGACCAGCTGCATGGGTGCCCCTGCCGCCAAATTCCAATCTTCCACAGACAGCTGGGCCAGGCTCAAGGCGACGATCTCTGCATGCGCCGCAGACAAGCCGCTGGAGGTGACGAGGTTGACGCCTATGCCGGCCAGTTGTCCGGTTTCCTGGTTCACCACGATGGCGCCGAAAGGACCCCCTGTGCCTTGTCTGACATTTTCTGCCGACAAAGCGATGGCCAGCAACATGCGGTGCTCTATCGTATCCAGTGTAGGGCCACTTTCGTTCAGCCAGTGTCCGATAAAGGGCTCTACCCAATCCGGCAAGCGTACTTCAAAATGATGATGCAGGCTCATGCGCCACTCCTTTGCCCACCCCTTTGCCTGAGGATTTCAAACAGACAGACTCCCGTTGCCACCGACACATTCAGACTGCTGACTGAGCCTGCCATCGGAATACGAATCTGATAATCGCACAATTCTGCCGTCAGCCGCCGCAGCCCCTGGCCTTCACCACCCATCACCAGCGCCAGCGGCCCTGTCAGATCGGACTGGTAGATTTCCTGTGTGGCTTCATCAGCGGTACCAGCTAACCAGATACCCTGATCTTTCAACTGGCGCAGCACCCGCGCCAGGTTGGTGACCATTACAATATCCAGTACTTCGGCGGCACCGGAAGCAGCGCGGCGTGCGACCGGAGTGAGGCTGGCAGATTTGTCCTTGGGCAGGATGACCAGCTGTACACCCGCAGCTTCGGCTGTTCGCAAACAAGCGCCGAGATTGTGTGGATCCTGCACGCCATCCAGCACCAGAATCAGCGCTGTACCCTCGATGCCCCGCAGCAATTGCGCAAGGTCTTTCTCAAGCCATACATTGCTGGCGATAAATTCTGCAGCCACGTCCTGGTGTCGTTCGCCCTCGACCAGGCGGTCCAGTTCCCGGCGCGCCACACGTTCGGTCTTTAATCCCTGCTCGCGGGCCCGCGCTTCCAGCTCAAGTGCGCGTGGATTCTGCACTTCGTTGGCCAGCAACAATCGTTGGATCCCGTGTTTACCGGATGCCAGAGCGGAGGCGATGGGGTGAATACCAATCAGCCATTGCGCTTTCTTGTCAGTCATCAAGTTCTCAGATTTATTCCACCAGGGTGAAGTCGACTTTGCGATCATCGATATTGACCGCAGCCACCTTTACGCGCAAGCGCTGGGCCAACTGGAACATACGACCCGCACGGTCGCCGGTCAGGCGGTGGGAAATCGGATCAAAGTGATAATAATCATTGGGCAAAGAGGTAATATGAACCAATCCAGAAGTGTGGTTTTGCAGCAATTCAACGAACAGGCCAAAGGAGGTTACGCCAGTCACCTGGCCATGGAATTCATCTCCGATATGACGCTCCATGAACACACATTTAAGCCTTTCACTGACATCGCGCTCGGCCTCTTCAGAACGGCGCGAGCAATGTGAACAATGTTCGCTGAGCTTGACCATATCCTGCTCTGAATAGCGATAGCCTTTGGCGCTGCGATGCTGCAGCACGTGGTGTATGGCGCGATGTACCAGTAAGTCCGGGTAGCGCCGGATCGGCGATGTAAAGTGCGCATAGGCGGCCAATGCCAGGCCGAAATGGCCGCCGTTGCCAGCCTGATAAACCGCCATGCTTTGCGAACGCAGCAGCATGATCATGATCAGGCTCTCATCATCGCGGCCCTTGATGCTTTGCACGATGGTTTCAAAATCACGTGGCTGGGGTTGATCCTTCCAGGTTTTGCGAATGCCCAGGCCCTTGAGGAATTGCTCCAGGTTTTCGATCTTGCCTTGCTGCGGCGGCTCGTGCGAGCGGTAAGGCGCTGGAATGTTATTCTGCAGCAGAAAGTTGGCTGCTTCCACATTGGCAGCAATCATGCACTCCTCGATGATCAAGTGCGCATCATTGCGTTCATAAGGCAGGATATCCGCTACCGAACCCTGTTCATCAAATAAAAAACGCACTTCAGTGCTGTCGAAATCGATTGCTCCGCGCCTGGTGCGGGCTTTGCGCAAAGCTTTGTACAAGCCATAAAGGTCCCGCAGTGATTGCGAAACGTCCTTGGCTCCGGGGCGTATTTCCTCAGTGCCACTGGTCAGCCAGTTCCACACCTGATTGTAAGTCAGCCTGGCTTTGGAATTGATCACGGCCGTATCAAAGCGTGAGCGGGTGACCTTGCCTTCGTCAGTGATGGACATGTCGCATACCAGGCAGAGTCTATCCACTTCCGGATTCAGCGAGCACAAGCCGTTGGAAAGTGCTTCGGGCAACATGGGAATGACCCGGCCAGGGAAATAAACAGAGGTGGCTCGTTCCAGCGCCGATTCATCCAGCGCCGTGCCCGGCTGAACATAGCTGGACACATCAGCAATAGCCACCACCAGGCGCCAACTGTTGTTACGTCGCTCGGCAAACACTGCATCGTCAAAATCCCGCGCATCCTCGCCATCGATGGTCACCAGCGGCAGATCACGCAGATCGCGTTTGCCGGATTTCAAACTCTCGGGGACACTGGAGCCGAAAACTTCAGCCTGTGCTTCAACACCGTCAGGCCATTCAAACGGCAGGTTGAAATTTCGAATGGCGATTTCCGTAGCCATGCCCGGAGCGCCGGTTTCACCCAGTATTTCCACCACCTTACCCACCGGTGGCTTGTGCTCTGAAGGCGGATCAACGATCCAGGCCACCACTACCTGCCCCGGTTTGGCACCACCTGTTTCGTCCAGCGGAATCAGCACATCCTGGGTCAAACGTGGATCGTCCGGCACCACCAGGCAAATTCCGCTTTCGCGCACGAATCGCCCGACAATCTTCTGGTGTGCCCGTTGCAAGACTTCGGTAATGGCACCTTCGCGACGCCCCCGCTCATCAATGCCGGTGATACTGGCCAGCACCTGGTCTCCATGCTGCACCTGACGCATCTGCCTGGGCGACAGGTACAGATCACCTTCACCGCTTTCGGGAATGAGAAAACCGAAACCATCGCGATGTGCGCTGATGCGACCGCGAATCAGATCCATCTTTTCGGGAAGCCCATAGCTATTGTTGCGATTCTTGACCAACTGGCCATCGCGCAACATGGCTTGCAGCCGTCGCCGCAGGATTTCACGGCTATCTACAGAATCTACTGACAGGTGGGCGGCAATTTCCTTACGCTTCAGCGGCCGCCCCTGATCCAGCAGCAAATCCAGCACATCCTGGCGTTCCGGTGCCTTGGCATCGATGTGGCCGCCTGGCTGTGTCTCATTTGAATTTTTCCTGTCTTTGCTCATGACTGGTACTTGTTTCTGCGTAGGAGGCGCATTGTAGCGTGATTCGCCTGGTCTGACGGAATCGGCCGAGTTTCAGAACCTGAAGAAAGACGCAAAAATTTACGCAAACAAGCAGCTGAATTCCACAACTGAATACCGGCAGGAATTAAGTTGACAGGCCGGGTGTGAATCACTAAAGTACGCACCGGTTCGCAGGTTCCCCCTTACCTCGAACCACCCCGGGCAGAGGCTCCCCCTTAGCCTCTGCCCTCTTAAGCCCAGATGGCGGAATTGGTAGACGCGCTAGCTTCAGGTGCTAGTTATCGAAAGGTAGTGGAGGTTCAAGTCCTCTTCTGGGCACCAGACTAAGTCAAGGCCCCCTTTTCGGGGGCCTTTTTGCTTGGGTCGGCATCAGCGCCGCCCTCCCGAATGAGGGCTTCGAAGTCCTGCATGAAACCGGCCAGACGCTTGCGCATCTCAAGAGCCTGCGCGGGCGACAACGCACTGAGCACCTCTGCAACGAGACTGAATACCTGCTGCTGGTTCTCCTCGACCAGCTGCCGATAGCCCGGAGGGTCGAACTGATTGGGATCAAGCATCAGGTTGGCGAGCCGGTTCACAAATTGCGGATCTGACTTTCTGCCCGTCAGCAAGACGCGAAATTCCGCCTGCCAGGACGCCCGCCGGTGCAGCCACTCGGT
>JANOGQ010000029.1:0-2239 GCA_031406105.1 Lysobacterales bacterium
CCGTTTCGCGATTCAGTTCCAGCAGTAGTCCGTACACTTGCAGCGCCGTGCGTTCATCCAGATTGCCGGTGGGTTCATCGCCCAGCAGCAAACGCGGCCGACCCACCAGCGCCCGGGCTGCTGCAGCGCGCTGACGTTCGCCACCTGAGAGCTCACCCGGCTTGTGATTCAGCCGCTCCGCCAGGCCCACTCGGGTCAGCAGATCCTCTGCAGCTTGCCGGGCTTTGGCTACTGGCGTGCCGCGTATCAGCAAGGGCATGGCAACATTCTCCAGAGCGGTGAACTCTGCCAGCAGATGATGGAACTGATAGACAAAACCCATGGTGAGATTCCGAATCTCACCGCGCTTTACTTCAGGTTGCTGCCATAGTGATTTGCCTTCAACCCACACCTCGCCCTGATCAGGCTGATCGAGCCCACCGAGGATGTGCAGCAAAGTGCTTTTACCCGCGCCGGATGCGCCGACAATGGCCAGCGATCTGCCGGCTTCCACGGTCAGGTTGATGTTGTCGAGCACCTCGATGCGTTTACTGCCCTGGTGGAATGACTTGCAGATACCACGGGCTTCCAGCACAGCGATGCTCTGGTCCTCGGCCTTCGCTGCAAGGCTCTGGCCGATATTACTCATAACGCAAAGCCTCGGCCGGATGGGTTTTGGAGGCGCGCCAGGCGGGATAAAGGGTTGACAACAAGGACATGGTCAAAGTCATTGCAGAAAACTTGATCACATCAGCACTGCGCAATTCCGATGGCAGCTCGGTAATGTAATAAATATCCGAAGGAAACAGCGCGAAGCCGAACAACTGTTCGAGGAACGGAACTACCGAGCTGATATTCATGGCTAACAGAATGCCACCGACCACACCCAGCGCAGTTCCAATCACGCCAATCAGGCTGCCCTGAATGACAAAGATACGCAAAATCGTGCCGGGCCGCGCACCCATGGTTTTGAGGATAGCAATATCCGATTGTTTATCCGTCACCACCATCACCAGCATGGAAATGATGTTGAAAGCGGCCACTGCAATGATCATCGACAGTATCACCCACATGACGGTTTTTTCGGTACGGACGGCCTGGAACAGGTTGCCGCGCTCCTGGGTCCAGTCGCGCACAAAATATTCACCAGGGAGATCACTGGAAATCTCCCGGGCCACACGCCAGGATTGATCCATGTCGTCCAGTTTCAGACGAATGCCACCCACCGTGCCTTCGGGTAAGCGCAACAAACGTGCTGCATCGGCGATGTGCACTAAGGCCAGCGCTGAATCGTTTTCGTATTCGCCGAATTCGAAAGCACCCACGACGGTAAAACGACGCATCAGGGGGCTGGCCCCCACCGGCGTAGCTTTTAGCCGCGGCGCAATCATTGTCACTTTGTCGCCCGGCCCTACCCGCAAGCGTCCAGCGAGGTTGATGCCCAGTATGATGCCGTATTCACCTGACTTGAGGTCACGCAATTCCCCGGCTACCATCTTGTCCTTGACTTCGGAAACGCGCTGCTCAAATTCCGGATCAATGCCGCGCAGTATGGCGCCGGATGACTCAGCGCCTTGTAACCACACACCTTCTTCAATGAAGGGCGCTGCGCCGAGCACGGCCTGATTGGTTTCTGCCCGTTCCACCAGTGCCTGCCATTGTGCGATGTAGCCACCGACGGGTTGAATAGTGGCGTGAGCGATGGCGCCCAGTATGCGGCTGCGTAATTCTTTTTCGAAACCGTTCATCACCGAGATAACGGTGATCAAGGTCGTTACACCCAGCGCGATTCCCAGCATGGAAATCAGCGAGATGAAAGAAATGAAGTGATTGCTTCGCTTGGCGCGCAAGTAACGCAGGCCAATGAAGGCTGCCAGTGGTCGGTACATGGCGCGGATTAGATCAGAGAAACTGCAGCATCACCAGTCGGTAATGTCACAGGCAGTGTAGGATATTTGCCTTTCATGGGCAGCGCGTTCCTCAGGTAAATTCTGGCTTATTTGTTGCTGTATGAATCAGAGCTGGACTAAATTGACTCCAGTTCCACCAATACCGACCGCAAATTGTCCGGCAGGTTCGAATTGACGATTACTGGTTCATCCTGCATGTCGAGGTACTCGATGCGGTGGGCATGCAGGAACATGCGCCTCAGGCCGCGTGCTTTCCACCATTTCAGGTCGGCTTTGCTGGCGTACTTCGGGTCTCCTGCAAGGGGCAAGCCCAGATGTTTGGCGTGTTGGCGTATCTGGTGTGTGCGACC
>JANOGQ010000005.1:0-14754 GCA_031406105.1 Lysobacterales bacterium
GCAAGCCAACAGGGCACGTTCATCCAGCAAAGCCTGGGACTGAAAGCGGCCTTCCCAGAATCGTCCTGTACAGCGATCTTCCTGATTGGCCATGCGGGCAATTGGTTCATTCAGGCTACGCATGAACCAAGACAGATCCACTAGGCGACTGCGCCAGGTCTTTATCAGTTGCTGCACCCTGTCCTGCTCAAAAGGCAAGAGATCGGAGCCTGCGAGAAAGCGATGAACCAGCGCTGATTTGCTGAATAACCGGGTCCAGCGTTCTGAAATCACTATTTGCTGACTTGCCTGCGATACATTCAACTCAATCCTGTTCACGCTGCTGGCACTTGACTCAGACCCCATAGCTTTCCTATCCTCCCCACCGTTGACCGTCCCAAAAGGCATCCTCGTGCAGCAGACTACCATAACCACCTCACCCCACCTGTCACGGTCCTTGGGACTGTGGGCGATCGTCGGCCTCGGCCTCGGCTACATGACCCCGATGACGGTCTTCGACACGTTCGGGATCGTCTCGGAGGGGACAAACGGACTCGTACCACTGGCCTACATCATCGCGCTGATCGCCATGGTTTTCACCGCAGTCAGCTACGGCCGGATGACCCGCGTGTTCCCGTCGGCGGGGTCGGCCTACACGTATGCATCCGAGGTCATCCACCCCAACTTCGGCTTCCTCGTCGGCTGGGCCTCGCTGCTCGATTATCTGCTGCTGCCGATGGTCAACGCGGTCATCTGCCGGATCTACTTCGAGTCATTCTTCCCCGACACCTCGTCGTGGTTCTTCGTCATCATCTACGTCGCTATCGTCACGGTGCTCAACTGCTGGCGCATCAGTGGGACGTCGAAGATCAGCGGCGTTCTGGTGGTGTTCCAGGTCGTCCTCATAGGCGTCTTCCTGATCCTGGCGTTCATCTCCATCAAGAACGGCCTTGGTCAGGGCACCCTCCTGACGCTCAGGCCACTCTATCACGCAGGCATCGACATGCAGTCCGTGATCGCGGGTGCCACGGTGGTGTGCTTCTCGTTCATCGGGTTCGACGCCATCACGATGTACAGCGAAGAGGCGAAAGAACCGAGTACCGTTCCGAAGGCGATCATCCTCGCGCTGCTGATCGGCGGCTCAATCTTCTTCCTCGGCGCCTGGTTCAGCCAGGTAGCGTTCCCCACGCTCGACGGCTTCGAGGTCACCGACGATACCCTGCCCGAGCTCGCGCTCAAGGTAGGTGGCGAGTTCTTCAAGATCCTGTTCGTCTCGGCCGCGCTGGCCGCCATGTTCGCCTCGAGCCTGGCCTCACACGCCAGCGTCTCCCGGATGATCTACGTGATGGGTCGCAATGGCACGGACAGTTTCTCAAGGTTCCTGTCCTACATCCACCCGAGATTCCACACACCCCTGCACGCCGTGTTGATCGTCGGCGTGGTATCACTGCTGGCGGTCGGCTTCACGCTCGAGTTCACCTCGTCGTTGATCAACTTCGGCGCGCTGATCGCCTTCACCGTGGTCAACCTGACGGTGCTCGTGTATTACGCCATCCGCCTCAAGCAGCGAAATACGCCCAAGGAAGTCCTCACGAACATCGTGCTGCCGCTCATCGGCATGTGCTTGACGATCGTGTTGTGGATCAATCTGCATTTCGAGGCCATGCTCTATGGCACGATCTGGTTTGTCATCGGCCTCATCCTGTTGGTCTACGTCACCCGCGGATTGCGCAAGCCGCTGACGATGACGATCGAGGAGGAGACGTTGGCCGCAGAAGGCACGCCGATCCCGCACATCAAGCACGGTGACGAACGTTAAGTTATGGGGTCAAAATTTTGGGGTCAGGGTAAAAACCCAAGTCTTACAGGTTCAGATCCCGCATCATCAACGAGTTGATACTCTGACCCGAAATGTCACTCAAGGCTTGGCAAAAGGAATACGCTTCAGTGCCACCTCGCCGTTGCTGATCACCAGCAAAACATCTTGCAAAGCCATGATGTCTTCCAGTGGATTTGCTGGCACCAGAATGATATCGGCTTCAAATCCTTCGTCAATCCGGCCGGTTTTTTCGCCCAGCTGCAGTAATTCGGCGGAACTGACTGTTGCAGCTTGCAAGGCTTCGAAGTTGCTCAAGCCAAAGCGCGTCAGGTACATCACTTCCAGTGAAATTCGGTTGATGGACATGTTGTCGTAATAGTTATCTGCCCCCGTCGCAAAACGCACACCCAGGCGATGGGCATCACGAATGCTCTGTTCAAGACGGGCAACCATATGTGAGCCGCGCAATCGCTGCACGTGATCGTATTGCTCCTCGCGCATCTCCAGCATGGTGATGTAGGTGGGTACAAACCAGGTGCCTCTTTCTTTCATCAACTGCAATGTGTCGCTTGAAAGATAGGTGCCATGATCAATGCTGCGAGCCCCAGCCTGCACGGCTGCCAACGCACCTTCATCACCGTGCGCATGTACCATCACAGGCAAACCGTGTTTGGCTGCTTCATCTACAATCACTTCCAGCTGATGGCGGTTGTAAACCTGTTGCCGCGGGTCGGTATCCGAACGGCCGGCACGTTCGGTGCCGCGGGTTTTGATCACACCCACCCCACGATCAGCATTGACTTGCACCACCAGGCGCAACTCTTCATCCGAATTGACTCCATTGCTCAATCCTGCCAGCCGGGGATCAGCCAGAATGGTGTCTTCAAGATTGGGAGTGACATACACTCCGGCAGGCACAACATCCGGGCCAGGTATGCCGCCAGCATCCACCAATGCGCGCAAGCCCACGTCTTCGAATGCAGGAACACTGGCAGAGCGAATGGTGGTAACGCCGGATTCCAGCGCGCGTTTGGCCTGCTCCAGAGTATCAAGGTGGGTATGAACGTCGATCATGCCGGGCAGCAAATAATTGCCTGCGCAGTCGATGGTGGTGTAACCCTCCGGTACTTCACCCATCGCACTCGTGATGCCTTCAATCAGGCGACCTTTCACCCGCACGGTGACATTTTCCTGGATGATGTTTTCCACGCCATCAAACAACTGGCAATTGATCAGAGCAATATTTTCCGCTTGCGCGCTGAATGGCGCGAAGAGCAGCGCCGTGAAAACCAGCTGGGTAAGGAGTTGTTTGGATGAAGTCATGAGGTCACCAATTTTGATGTGATAACGGGGGTTGAAGCAGAATCTGGCAGTATAGCGGTCCGCCAGGCCCGCCTGAGTCTGCCCTGCCAGTAGTCTTGTGCCTGAAATAAGCTCTTGCTATTCGGGTGTTAATACTGTAAGGTGTTGTTTCTTATAGACTTAATTTCTGATCTGCTCGCAATCAAGTGTTCGGAGAAATTTATTACCATTAATCAAGGCGATAGTATTCATCACCCTCATCACGGCATAGGCAAAATTACATCCATCCGCGAACAAAGTTTTTCAGGCGATGCCAACGCCCGTTTCGCCAATATATTCTTCAAACGCGACAGCCTGACGCTGATCGTGCGCGAAAGTGAACTGGAAGACATCATCCGCAAACCCATGAGCCTGAAGGAAGCAAATAAGCTGCTGGACCACCTTCAAAGCTGGAAAGGAACAGTAAGTGAGCAGTGGAAGCCCAGGGCAACAGCGCATCAGGTCAAGATGGATTCCGGGGAGCCGCTACATTACGCTGAAGTGTATAAAAATCTGCGTGTGCGCCAGGAAGAAGGAACGCTGAGCGCAGCAGATCGCAAGCACCTCAGTCAGTCTGGTGAATTGCTGGCTGAAGAACTGGCCAATGCATTGGGCAAAACGCCTTCAGAGGCACTCAAGCAGATTTCGCTGGCTGCACAGTAAAACGCAGGGTGGATCGGCCGGCGCTACTTCATCCCAGCAAGTAGCGCCGAAAGAATTCAGTCATTATGGAGGCGCACACCATTGCCATCTCGCGCTGCAAGTCAAAGGCATGTTCCTGCCCTGCAAAGCTGTGTAATTCTGCGGTTACTCCGGCCCGTTTGAGGGCCTGGTACAAAGACCAGGTATCGTCAGGAGGAACGCGGATATCGCTATCGCCCACAATCAAAAGAGTGGGTGGAAATTGACTATGCACCAGGCCCAGTGGACTGGCATGCGCGTAGTCTTCATCGCTTGCATTTTCGCCCAGTAATTGCAGGAAAGACTCATCGTGCCCCGGTTGGTTCGGGGGCAATAAACGCGTAGGCGGGTAGAAGGCACAAACTGCAGCTGGCCTCCATTCGCTGAGGCAATTAGTGTTCCGGGCCCCTGCCATCAATGCCAAATGCCCACCCGAGGAGTTGCCTGAGATTCCGATACACTCCGGGTCAACCTCAAGTTCAGCCGCAGCCAGCTTCAGCCATTGTGCTGCTGCCGAAATATCCTGCTCCTGCGCCGGCCAACATGCCAGCGAGGAAGGCCTATAGTCGCAGGCCAGGCAAGTAAACCCTGCTTTCGCTAGTGCCAGGCCATAGGCTTTCTGCTGGCTCCGATCCCCCTGGCGCCAACTACCGCCAAAGACCAGTATTACCGCGGCGCCGTTTTTGTTCTCTTGCGCCGGAAGATATAAGTCTGCTTTGAGCGAGCCAGTAAAGGCAGATGGGATGGAAACTGCTTTGCGAATTTCCAGTCTTTTCTCGGGTTCGTTTTCTGGCATATAAACTCCCTGAATCACTTGAAGTCCGGACTCTCTCTGCTTAAGGGAATCATGAGCTGCTGTCAGAATGACAGGATATCGAAATTCCGGCTAGCCTATACTTGAGATCAAATAAACTTGCCTGTGAGACCTTAATCCCCATGAAAACGCTGCCCTGGATAGCCATGTCATTGATCAGCATAACCGCACAAAGTCTTTTTTCCGACGAAACCGACCCTTACCTGTGGCTGGAGGACGTAGAAGGAACCGAGGCATTGGCCTGGGTGGAAGCACGTAACCAGGAGTCCCTGGCGGTATTGGAAAAATTGCCTCAATTCCAGCGCCTGTTCGAGCAGAACCTGGCGGTTTATGATTCCCAGGGCAAGATTCCCTATCCCGAAATCCGTGGAAATCACCTTTACAATTTTTGGCGGGACGCAAAAAACGAGCGCGGCCTGTGGCGCCGCACGACCACTGAAGAATTTGCAAAAGCCGAACCGCAGTGGGAAATACTGCTGGATCTGGATGAGCTGGCCAAAGCCGAGAACGAAAACTGGATCTGGTCGGGCAGCGAATGTCTGAAACCTGATTACCAACGTTGCCTGCTGTCGCTCTCTCGTGGCGGTGCCGACGCTACGGTGGTCAGGGAATTCGATCTGAGCAGCAAAAGCTTTATAGCGGATGGCTTCAGGTTGCCTGAGGCCAAAACCGGCATTACTTATTTGGATCAGGACACCGTTTTGGTCAGCACTGACTTCGGTGCAGGCAGCATGACCGAATCTGGCTATCCGCGACTCGTCAAGAAATGGAAGCGCGGCACTGATCTGGCCGAGGCCGAGTTGCTGTATGAAGGAATACCTGCCGATATCGGCATTTTTTCTTCGGTGATCAGCACCCCCGAAGGCGATTATCCCTTTATCATTCGTGCCGATACTTTTTTCACCAGTGAGGTGTTCGCTTATCGTGGGGGCAGCCTGAGCAAGCTTGATATCCCGGCTGACGCCGAGTTTGACACCGTCTTCAGGAACCAGCTGCTTATCCGCCTGAAAACAGACTGGCAAAGGGATGGTGAAACCTGGAAGCAGGGCTCGCTGGTCAGCATAGATCTTGACGAGTTGCTGCAAGGCGAAGGCAAAGTACTGCTGGTATCCGAACCGGATGCCCGCTCGGCCATCGACAGTGTCAACCGCACCCGTGACCTGGTGCTGGTGAGTGGCATGACGGATGTGCGCGGCACGCTGGATGCCTACAATCTGGTGGATGGCAAGTGGCGAAAACGCGAGGTCGATGCGCCGGACATGGGGCAGATTTCCGTGACCAGCGCCAGCGCTGACAGCAATGCTTTCTTTTTCACTTATGAGGATTTTCTCACGCCAACTACCCTTTATCAGGCAGAAGGATTGTCGACGCCGCAAGCTGCCAAAGCCTTGCCGGCATTCTTCGACACCACTCCTTACGAAGTGACCCAGTCCTTCACCGAGTCTGCTGATGGTACCCGCGTTCCATACTTCATGGTTGCCCCCAAGGGGTTGGAGCTCAATGGCAAAAATAGGACACTCATCTATGCTTATGGTGGATTCCAGGTATCGGAGCAACCAGGCTACTCGCCCACCATCGGCATGGACTGGCTGGCAGAAGGTGGCGTTTACGTGCTGGCCAATATCCGGGGCGGTGGTGAGTATGGCCCGGCCTGGCATCTGGCGGCGCAACGGGAGAACCGCCAGAAATCCTATGACGACTTTTACGCGATAGCCGAGGATGTGATTGGCAAAGGCGTTACCTCACCCAAGCATCTCGGTATTCGTGGCGGCAGTGGTGGTGGCTTGCTGGTGGGCATGTTGTTTACCCAGCGCCCGGAGTTGTTCGGAGCGGTGGTATCCCAGGTTCCTTTGCTGGACATGAAGCGTTTTAACAAGTTGCTGGCCGGTGCCAGTTGGGTGGCGGAATATGGCGATCCGGATAATCCGGATGATTGGGACTTTCTGCAGCATTACTCGCCCTATCACAATCTCGATCCGGACAAAGATTACCCCCGGGTGTTCTTCACTACCTCCACGCGCGATGACCGCGTGCATCCCGGGCATGCTCGTAAAATGGTGGCAAAGATGAATGAGATGAGCAAACCCAACTTCTACTACGAGAACACCGAAGGGGGCCATGGTGGTGCCGCCAACAACCGGCAACAGGCTCGTGTACAGGCCTTGATTTACAGTTATCTGCTTAATGAATTGGAGTAAGCCCAGCAACATGCCAGCCAAATTCCTGATCCTCGTTCTGCTTTTTGCCAACCTTGATGCTCAAGCGCAGGAGAGTCTGCGTCCGGGGTTACCCGTCGCCATCGTCGGAGGCATGCTGCTGGATGGCCATGAGGGCAAACCCATACACCACAGCGTGGTGTTGTTTGAAAATGGCCTGATCACTGCGGTGGGGAACAGGGACAACACGCCAATACCCGATAACGCAGTAATTATCGACGCAGGCGGACGAACTGTGATGCCTGGGCTGATCGATGCACACATGCATATCGACCTGATTGGGCATGGTTCCTACGCGCGGCTTTATGAGTTCATGAATGGCATGGAGCGCATACAGGAATTCATGACCATTGCCGCCAAACAGATGTTGCGTGCGGGAGTGACTACCGGACTGGATCTCGGCGCACCTTTCCAGGCTTTCGACTTTCGCGATAAGGTGAATCGAGGCGAAGTGCCGGGGCCTCGCTTGTTATTGTCTGGCCCGTGGATCACCCGCATCGACTACGACATTATTCCTGACGAGTATGAAATCATCATCCGCTCGCCTCGGGAAGCTGCGGAGCGCACACGTGAACTGATTGATCGTGGTGTGGATGTGATCAAAGTCTGGGAGGGGCTGAGCGAAGAGGACTACCGAGCCGTTGTCGAAGTGGCGCACGAGGCCGGAATCAAGGTACATGCACACTTGTATGACCCGGTGCGGATTCGATACGCACTGGACACCGGAGTTGATGTGTTCCAACACGTTGGTTCTGCCGGAAATCCGCCTTACGATCAGGCCCTGGTTGCTGAAATCGCGCACCGCAATATCCCGGTGGTGCAAACCATTTCCCACCGCATCTGGTTGTTTCCGGCTACGCTGGAGTTTCCGGAGCGCCTGTACGACCCGGTTTACCGCAAAGACATGCCAGCAGATATTTATGCCGAGTTCATAGGTTCGGTCGAAAAATTCCAGGGGCTCTCATACTTCGCGGACATTACTCGTGAAACGCGGAATTCGCAGGTCAGCGCCCGCCAGTTCATTGATGGAGGTGCTTATATCGGCGTGGGAACCGATGCTGCATCACCCTTGAACATGCATACCGAGGCCATGTGGCGCGAGCTGTCAGCACTGGTGGAAAGCGGAATGACCCCTCTTGAGGTGATATCCGCCGCGACCAGGACCAACGCCTCGATATTGGGAATGGCCGACAAAATCGGCACGATTGAGGTGGGCAAGTTTGCCGACATCATTATTGTCGATGGTAATCCACTGCGAAATATTGAAGTGCTCGATTACGTCGACATCGTGATCAAGGACGGAGTCGTCTGGTATTCGGAACGCGCGGCTGCAGGGCCCGTAACGGAAATCGGTCACGGGTTTTGAACCCACTCCACACCTTCCCCTCCCATTTTCTCGATACCAGGGCCCGCGGCGCCTTGACTATTCGAACCCATCCTCGAACAACAATACGCTGAATTCGATGGCGCCGATGTCGCACGTTACCGCCGTGTCGACATCGGGACCATCGATGGCGCGGTCGCGGCCGATTTGATCCGTGGCCAACACGAGATCGTCTTCATCTTTGCACCCTAAGGGATTGCCGGCATCGATCAGCGGACTGGTTGAAAGCGGTGCGCGCGTCGACATGGCCGAGACGATGCCGAGGCTGGACCCGGCGGTCGGTCCACCGTTGTTGGCAGCCGATGCGAGGTCAGCGTTGATATTGATCTTGTCAGAACCAAAGGGTATGAAGCCACAGCCGCTGGTGTTTTGTATCAGGTTGTAATCTTGCGTGGTGATGGTGCCCGCGCAGTCCGGCCCGCTATTCGCGGCGCTGTTGCCGGCGAGCACAGTGTTGGCGATCATAAGAACGGCGTTTCCACCTCTATTGATGCCGCCAGCGGTATCTGACGCTGTGTTTCCGGCAACGGTGGAACTGAAAACCTGCGAAGTCTGGCCAAGAGAGCTGGAAACGAAAACACCACCACCCACTTCCGCTTCGTTGCCAATGAAGGTCGAGTTGATGACTACGGATGCAGTAGTGTGAAGCCCGCCGCCTGGTCCATTCACCGAATTGTTGGCGACGGTGCTGCGCAAAATGTTGAACTCTCCATTTAACCCGCCACCTTCGCTGATGGCTCCCGCTGATGCCTCATTGCCTGAAATGACCGAGTCCTGAATTGTGACGCTGCCAGTGAACCCAGTGTCAACACCGCCACCGTAGGCTTGCCCGTCGTTGATCTCTTCCGACTCGGCAAGGTTGAAAGAGATAACGGACCGGTCCAACAGAACTGCAGAATCATTTGCCAAATGGATGCCACCACCGCGACTGTACTTTCCCACGGCGTCGTTGTTGGTGATCGAACTCTGCACCAGCGTCGCTGGGCGGCCAGTGTAGAGGCCACCGCCAAAGGCGTCCCTGTCGCCCACAACCCGGCGGCCATCAGCGAGATTGCCATCGACGACGCTGCTGTTAAGGCTCAGGGAACCGCCGCTGACGTAAATGCCACCGCCACCGGCCTTGCCAGTGGCACTGCTATTGACGGTGTTGTTGAGGATGCGGCTGTTGTTGATGGTCAGCGTACTGTTGTTGGCTCCCGAACTGAAGATGCCGCCACCACCGTCTTCGGACTCGACGGTCTGGTTATTGCTGATCAGTGAATCGTTGATGGTCATCGTGTTGCGATTGAGTATGCCACCGGCATTGCCGCCGGCAGTGTTCAGCGTGACAGTTACGCGATTCAACGTCGTCGTCGTGTTCAATTCGCTGCGCAAGCCGCCCCCGGCAGTGGAGCCGTCCTCAAGGCCATCATGCAGGGTCAGGTCATTCAGTACAACGAATACGGCTTCACCGTCGCCGGGGTTGATGATGTGCACCAGGCGATGACGTTGGTTGTCGAGATCGTTAACGTTGCCACGGATCACCGAATTCGCTGCACTGACGCCATTGATGTTCACATTGCCGTCGATATCGAGGTCGCCGCTGTTGTTGGTGTCGTCGGTGCCGACACGCGTCAGGGTAAAGAAAGTATTGGCGGCGATCGCCGGCAGCGTTATCACATCGGTGATTGCCGGGTTATAGAGGCCGGTTGCGTCGCAGCCGCCGAAATCGGCGTTGTTATTGGCAGATTGGATCGCCTCGCGCAGCGAGCAATTCGAGAGGTTGCTGCCGAAGTCGTCGGTTGCTGTATTCACCGTGATTGCGGCGCCCTGGGCCTCAGCTATCGTGAACAGCGCAATGATCCAAAACACATGGTAGTTTCGCATGGCCAGCACTTCCCTCGGGGCGATACCCGGCGCTACTCGTTCGTGGCGCGACCGGGAACTGGATTGTAGAAAGGCACGCGCTGCTCAAATCTGATGGTGGGCAGTATAAGGTATCTTTTCAGAGATTCCGAGAGGTGCCAGCTGCCCTGTCCTGAACGCAGGTGCAATTCAGGCATCCTTAGATTACGGGCGAGTGGAGGATTCGCTTCAGCGAGTTTCAACCACATTCAGTTCTTTGGAATTTGAACTGCCGAAGCTACGATCGAATATTGGAGCTGTTCAGGGGCTGAAGTGGCGGTTTCGCCCAGATCACTCGCGAAGTGTTCAGCCTCTTGCTCGCTTTCATTAGCTCGGGAAAAAGTACCCAACAGCACGACATTCTTGCCGCCGGCATCAGTGGGAATAAAAAATCCGTAGTCCTTGAAAGTTACACGAGCCGTTGCTGCTCCTTCTGTGGCGATAAAGAAGCAACCTTTCTTCTGGCAGACCTTGGCGATGCGTGTTGCTACCAACACTTCCTGGTCCAGGTATTTTTCGCTGTTGTTGATCAATTCGGCAAGACCAAGCGGTGTGCCCTGGTCGGGAAGCATCGCACCGAAGACCTCATGGGTAGCAGTGCTTGCAAGGGGTTCCGATAATCGTTTTACCTCTTTATCGGCGAATGCTGAGGGTGTGAAGATCAGCAATCCAAAGACCTGTAATACCCAGAAAAAGGTGAATCTATTGAGTAAACGCGACATGCAGTAAATCTCCTTTTGAACTCGACAGGGGGTATCTACAGAACTTCCCAGGGTGTCAGTTTAACCGCCTTGGCCGAAGATGATCAGATCTGATGTACTGGCCAGCAAGAACTGGCAATGAAAAGTTGCATATCTGAAAGAAACTCAATCCTCGATTGAAGTGGAGCATGAAGAGCCTTCACCGCAAAAGGCGCAACGATTTGCAGATCTGTTATCCGGGCAGATGTGGGTGGGTTGATGGAAGGGTGCAGTAAGCCCCCGACATGCTGGACCCGGCTTCTGTCTGGTTTTGATATCATTGCCAGCTTGTTCGTGGGCGGCTTGCCTCTTTAAACAATGATCCCCTTCAGCTTTTGCCCGGCTCCAGTTCATCGGGGTCAGGCTTTAACTCAAACACACAAGAGACCTGAGAATGAAAACACATCACACCTGGTTCATCACAGCCATGTTTATCTTTTTGCTTGTTTGCCCGATTTGGGCGGCTGAGGAAGGCGAAAAGCCCAAGGAAGACGAAAAACCGAAAACCATTGCGGAATTTACCAAAGACGCTGAGCGCATCGATGGCTTGTTCACCTTGTTCCGCGATCGCAAGACGGGTGAAACCAGCATGCTGATCAAACGAGAGCAGCTGGACAAGGAATTCATTTACTGGATGCAGGTAGCCAACGGTGTGGTGGATGCCGGTTTTTTCAAAGGCGCCTATGGCCCCAGCAAGGTCATTGAACTGGAGCGCCATTTCAACCGGGTGCAAGTCACTGAAAAGAACACCGCTTTCTTTTTTGACCCTGCCAATGCCATTTCCCGAGCGGCCAATGCCAATATCTCCGAGGCGGTACTGGCAGTTGAGCCGATTGTTGCCGAAGATGAGGCCAGCGGTGACATTGTGATCAAAGTCGACAAGGTGTTTGGTACAGAGGCACTGGTCCAGATCAAGCCCAGTCCTGATCCTGAAGCAGACCCGAAAACCACTTTCACCCTGGGTGAGCTCAGTGAAGACAAGACGCGCATCCTGAACTTGCGCAGTTATCCGGCCAATACAGACTTCGAAGTGGAATATGTGTACAACAATCCGGCCCCCACAGTGCCCGGACAGGCTGCCGTGACCGATACACGCAATGTGTCCATACGGGTTATGCACAGCCTCATCGAAATGCCACAAAACGACTACCAGGCCCGTTTTGACGACCCACGCATTGGCTTTTTCAGCCAGCAGGTTACTGACCTTACTTCAGTTGAAGCCGCTCCCTTTCGTGACCTGATCACACGCTGGAACCTGGTCAGGAAAGAGCCGGGTTCTGCCCTGTCGGAACCGCTTGAACCGATTACCTGGTGGATTGAAAACACCACTCCGGTGGAATGGCGTGAACTGATCCGCAATGCTGCCCTGGAATGGAACAAGTCTTTTGAGAAAATCGGTTTCAAGGATGCCATCGTGGTGAAGATCCAGCCTGATGATGCGGACTGGGATGCCGGCGATATCCGCTACAATGTGTTGCGCTGGACCTCATCCCCGAACCCGCCGTTTGGGGGTTACGGGCCCAGCTTCATCAATCCCCGCACGGGGCAGATCATAGGCGCGGACATCATGCTGGAATTCACTTTCATGAACCGGTTCCAGCGTACCCGGCGTTCGATACAGGATCCGGCAACATCAATTGGCAGCCAGGTTAGCGCCGGGTCGGGTACGCAGTACTGTGTTCTGGGGCAGGGTCTGGCCATGAACAACGTGTTTGCCAGCGCAGCGTCTGCCGTGTATGGCTATACCGATGAACTTGACCAGCAGCTGACCCGCGACACCATGCATTATCTGATCCTGCACGAAATGGGGCACACGCTGGGCATGAACCACAACATGAAAGCCACCCAGTTCCTGTCACCTGATGAAGCCTGGGACAAGAATGCCATGAAGGATGGCATCCTGGCAGCTTCAGTGATGGATTACCCGGCAGTGAATTTTGCACCTACGCGTGAACAACAGTCGCTTTTCTACACCATCGCACCCGGACCTTATGACGACTGGTTCATCGAATACGGTTATTCGGAGGCCCTGGCTGACCCAGCCGCAGAGCAACAAAGGCTGGATGCCATTCTGGTCCGCTCCACCGACACCTTGCTGGTATTTGGCAATGATGCCGATGACATGCGTTTACCCGGCGCAGGTATTGATCCGCGAGTGAATATTTACGACATGAGCGATGATGCGATCACCTATGCCTCGCGCCAGATGGACATTTTCCAGACTACGCTCAATGGCCTGGCTTCCAGGCTACCCGCAGCGGGCAAGTCTTACCAGGAAACAGTGGAAGCCCTGAATGTCATCCTGATTATGTGGGGGCGTTCGGCCGATGTGACGTCCCGTTATGTGGGTGGCGTTTACGTGGACCGGGCCATGGTGGGCCAGGACGGAGCGACCGTCCCTTTCACACCGGTTGAGGAGTCCCGCCAGCGTCAGGCCATGCAGGTACTGGCGAAACAGGTGTTCGCGCCGGATGCATTCCAGTTCACGCCTGAATTACTGCGGATCGCAGCCCCGCAGCGACGCGGCTTTGATCACTTCGGCAAAACCGAGGATCCCAAAATTCATGACCTGGTTCTGACTGCCCAGAAAAGTGTGCTGGATCATCTGCTGAATCCGGTGGTGCTGAAGCGTGTAAGTGACACGGCACTTTACGGCAACTCCTATACCCTGGGTAAAGTGTTCAATGACCTGACGGATGCGGTTTTCGAAGCGGACGCCCGCGGCAACGTGAATTCCTATCGGCGCAACCTGCAGACGGAATTCGTTACGCGATTGGCTGCAATGGTCAAGGGTGAGGGTTACGATACCGCCGCAGTCTCAATGGCAGTCTACAGCCTGGATCGAATCGAGGACCTGCTGGACGAAAAACGCAACCTGGATGTGGAAACTTCAGCTCATGTGCAAAACCTGGAACTGATCATCGAACGGGCATTTTCGGCGGATGCCCCGATGTCCAAACCAGTCTGAACTTTTGCAAGGGGCAACCATGTTTGCCCCTTTTCTGTCACAGCGGCTTCAGCCTTGCGGGTTTTGAATAGCAGAGGCCACTATCGAATAGTGGAATTGCTCTTGTTTGGCCTGGGTTTGTTCTCCCAGGTCGGCTGCAAAGTGCTCGGCTTCCTGCTCCTTACGCCAAAACTGGTTCCTGCTTTTCCAAAGCCCGCCCATGCACGATCCGATAGAGCGCAGGCAGTACCAGCAGTGTCAGCAGTGTTGAAGAAATAATCCCGCCAATCACCACGGTCGCCAGTGGTCGCTGCACTTCCGAACCTATGCCAGTATTGAGCGCCATAGGAACAAAGCCCAGAGAAGCAACCAGTGCCGTAATCAGCACCGGTCTTAACCGGGTCAAAGCGCCTTCGCAGATGGCATCGTCCAGCGAATGGCCGTGGCCTCTCAGCTCGCGGATAAAGGCCACCATCACCAGGCCGTTCAGAACCGCAACACCCGAAAGGGCAATAAAGCCAACGGCCGCAGAGATTGAGAAGGGTATGTCCCTCAGCAGCAAAGCGATGATGCCGCCGGTCATGGCCAATGGCACCCCGGAAAATATGATCAAAGCATCTTTCACCGTGCCCAGCGCCATGACCAGCAAACCGAAGATCAGCAACAGGGTCAGGGGCACCACCACGCTGAGCCGCTTGCTGGCGGATTCCAACTGCTGGAAGGTGCCGCCATACTCCAGCCAGTAGCCCGGGGGAATTTCAACTTGGGCTTGCACCGACTGCTGCACGTCTTTTACGAACGAGCCGAGATCACGACCGCGGACATTGGCAGTCACCACCACCCGGCGCTTCCCGCTCTCCCGGTAGATCTGGTTGTAACCGGTTTCCAGTTGCAGTGTGACCAGCTCACCCAAAGGGACATAACTGCTATCAGCCAGAGGAACCGGCAG
>JANOGQ010000061.1:0-2992 GCA_031406105.1 Lysobacterales bacterium
CCCTGGGGCCTGCAACTGACCATCGCGAGACGCTGCATGCCCTGATCACAGCAGGGGCTGATGTGCTGCGACTGAACATGTCGCATGGTCCGATTGAGACTCATGAGGCGCGTATGCGAATGGCACGGGAAGTCTCTGCCGCTACCGGCCGCGAAGTCGCCATCCTGTTCGATCTGCAAGGTCCCAAAATCCGCATCGAAACTTTTGCAGCTGGCAGCGTGACCTTGCAATCTGGTGATCGCTTCGAGCTGGACGCAGGTAATCCTGGACGTGTGGGTAGTCAGCAAGGTGTGGGTGTCAGCTACGCAAGGCTGGCAGACGATGTGCAGCCCGGCAACATCCTGTTATTGGATGATGGCCTGCTGTCGATGCGCGTGCTGTCCGTAGAGGGCAGAAAAATTGTTTGCGAAGTTGAAAACGGTGGTGTGCTGGGCAACCGCAAAGGGATCAACCTGCAAGGCGGTGGCTTGTCGATCGCCGGAATTGCCGAGCATGACCTGGCGCATATCAAGCTGGCAGCCAGGCTGGATGCAGATTATGTAGCCGTATCCTTTGCGCGCAATGCTGAGGACATGAACCGCGCCCGAGGCTTGCTGCGTCAATCCGGCAGCACAGCCTCGTTGATGGCAAAAATTGAGCGCATCGAAGCCATCGATAATCTGGAAGAAATCTGTGATGCATCCGACGCGGTGCTGGTGGCCCGTGGTGACCTGGGTGTTGAAGTCGGATTTGCCGAATTACCGGGGCTGCAGAAGCGCATCATCAGTACCGCTTTGCAACATAACCGCATCGTCGCCACAGCGACCCAGATGATGCAATCCATGGTCGAGAACCCAATTCCGACCAGGGCTGAGGTGCTGGATGTAGCCAATGCCGTTCTCGACGGCTCGGATGCTGTAATGCTCTCTGCTGAAACTGCGGTTGGCAAACATCCCGTTAAAGTGGTCGAAGCCATGCACCGCATTTGTCTCGGTGCAGAGCGTCACTATGATCGGGTCGGATTCAGTGGTCAGATTAATGTGCGTTTTGAACGAATCGATCAGGCCATTGCCATGGCCGCCATGTACATGGCCAGAAATGTTTCGGTACAAGCTATCGTTGCCCTGACCGAAACGGGTTCAACGGCGCAGTGGTTGTCGCGCGTCCACTCCCCTGTTCCCATATTTGCGCTGTCACCCAGTATTGCCAGCCGGCGTCGCATGGCCTTGTTTCGCGATGTCTACCCAGTCGCGCATGAGCCCGTGGGTGACGATATCGAGCAAGCCATACGGGAGGTGCTGCACATTCTGTCGCGTAAGGGTTATGTGCGTGGCGGGGATCGGTTGATTGTAACCATGGGTGAAAAGCTTGGGTACCATGGCGGCACCAACACTTTGCGTCTGATTCAGATGAGCCAGCAGGGTGAAGTCGAAGACCAGAGCGTTCTGGATTTGTCTTAGTGCTGCCAGTTGAATCGTGGTTTCGGAACAATGGTCTTGGCGTGCCTCAGGCAGTAGAATGTTTGCTTTGACGGCACATCCAAAAATCGCATTTTTTGCCAGGTTTTATGCCAAATTTTACGGTTGGCGTGCTCTGAGAATTCACTGATAGATTAATCAGAGTTTCCCTAATGTCATTATTCCAGGAGTCACTGATGAGTAGTTCGGATCTGGTTTCGGTCGCACAGGCCATGGTTGCGGAAGGCAAGGGCATCCTTGCCATCGACGAAAGTAGCGGCACAATTGCCAAGCGTTTCAATGCCATCAAGGTGGAGAGCACGGAAGAAAACCGGCGCGCTTACCGTGAAATGCTGTTGACCACGCCAGGCCTGGGACAGCACATCAGTGGCGTCATTCTTTACGATGAAACCATCAGGCAGTCTGCCAGGGATGGCCGCAGTTTCGTCAGCCTGATGGAACAGGCAGGTATATTGCCCGGAATTAAAGTGGATACCGGCGCACATCCCCTGGCTGGCCATCCTGATGAAAAAATTACCGAAGGTCTGGATGGCTTGCGTGGACGACTGGAAGAATACCGTAAGCTGGGTGCCCGTTTCGCCAAGTGGCGTGCTGTAATCACAATCGGTGAAACCATACCCACGTCTTCCTGCGTGGACGCCAATGCCCATGCTTTGGCACGCTACGCCGCACTGTGTCAGGAAGCTGGCATTGTGCCCATGGTCGAACCCGAAGTTCTGATGGACGGCACGCACAGCCTGGATGAATCTTTCGAAGTGACTGAGGCAGCCCTGCGCTCACTGTTCCAGCAGTTGTACGAACAGAATGTACTGCTGGAAGGCACCATTCTGAAGGCCAGTATGGTAATTTCCGGCTCAGAAGCCCCTGATCGCGCCAGTATGCAGGACGTGGCAGAAGCTACTGTGCAATGTTTGCTGAATGCAGTGCCGGCAGCTTTGGCCGGGGTTGTTTTCCTGTCCGGCGGGCAAGGTGACGAAGAAGCCACTGCACACCTCGATGCCATGAATCGTCTGGGCGCCTTCCCCTGGCCACTGTCGTTTTCCTATGGCCGAGCTTTGCAGGCTGCGGCTTTGAGCGTTTGGGGTGAAAACATAACGGCCAATGCAGCCGCGGCGCAAAAGCGCCTGGCTCATCGGGCCCGTATGAATGGTCTGGCAGCCATGGGTGAGTACCACGCCAGCCTGGAAGTTGCCTGACTGTCGGCTTGCTTGTCTCGCATTCAAGCGGAGATGGCTCAGGGCTACCTGAGCCTGTGAAACTCCTGGCCATACAGAGCTTACGCCCAACATGGAATCACAAATAATCTCAGGAGTTTAGCCAGCCCGATGACTTCCAATCTGAAAGAGAATGCGTTGAATTATCACCGGTATCCGAAACCGGGCAAAATCAAGATTACTCCTACCAAACCGGTCACAACCCAGCAGGACCTGGCGCTGGCCTACTCACCTGGCGTGGCTGCCGCTTGCCAGTTAATTTATGAAGATCCGGAAGCGGTTGTTGAAGTGACTGCGCGCGGCAACCTCGTTGCGGTGATC
>JANOGQ010000070.1:0-2066 GCA_031406105.1 Lysobacterales bacterium
GCTGCCATCGGTTCGGGGCTGCATCATCACTGCAGAATAGGGGCAGTCTTCGGCGCAGCGCTGGCAGCCATTGCAGTTGTCCAGATCAACCACGGCCACCGGCCGTCCTGAACGGTGTTTGATTTTGCTGGAAGCAGCTGTTCGCGGAGGCAACCACGGCGCCACAAACAGCAATGCACTCAGAACAACCAGCAAGGCCCACACGCCGGCAGAACCCCAGGCTTGCACCAGTGGATAAACCAGCAGGTAATACCAGTCCAGGCGCAACTCCTGCGGCACCGTGGCTGGATCGGCCTGGCCCTGGCTCAGCGCCGGATAAGCCAGCGAAAGTGCCAGCATGGCCAGCAAAGTACCGGCCATCAAAGCCCGCGGTGGATTAATACGTGGCCTGCTGATGCGGAAAACATGCAACCAGATGGCAAACACCAGAAACAACGGTAAACCAATGAGGTGCAGAAATGCCATCAACGTAAAGAAGCGATCGCTGAGCTCGGCAGCCGTGAGGAAATTGCGCGCCATGGAACCGGTAAATATCGGTAGCCAGTCAATCAACTCAGCCGAAGTAATGGCGACGTAGAGGCCCAGCTGATCCCATACCAGCCAGTAACCGGATATGCCTAACGGAATGATGATCCACAACAAGGGCATACCAGTGATCCAGCTGAACCAGCGCTTGCCGCGATGGTGACCCTGTAACCACTCTCGCAGAATATGTAACACCAGCGTCACCACTGCTGCATCTGAGGCATAGCGATGCAGGCTGCGCATGACCCCGCCGACATACCATTGCTGGTGAGTCAGGTATTCAACCGACTCATAAGCGCCCTCGACACTGGTGCGGAAGAAAATGAATAGCCAGATACCACTGATCAAGACTATCCAGAAGAAGAATATGGTCAGGGCCCCGAGGTGATGCATGGGGTTAAGTTGAGCCCCAAAACAGCGCCCCAGGGCCTGCTCCAGCCAGCTCAGGGCATGGCGTTTTTGCATCAGGATACCTTGCTGCGTCTGGCCTTCAGTGTTTCCTGCAATAGCCAGCCGGCCAACACCAGCAGGAATATCCCGCCGACGGCAATCTGCACAAAAAGGGAAAAATCGAACCTGTAACGACCACTTGCCGGATCATAAACGGTACAGAACAAACGGATACGATCGATCAGGCTGGCGACAAACGGCGTGCCGGGCACCGGTCGGTTGTATACCAGTTCTTTCAGAGGCTCCACCAATGCTGGCAGCTCGAATGCGGCTCCATAAATCTGCCGATAAATTACGCCATCCCGATCGATCAGGGTCACCTGATTGATATGATCGAAACCGCGCGGAGTAGGGAAATAGCTGAAGCCCAGGTCTGCTGTAAGCTGCGCCATGGTGTCCTTATCGGCACTGAGGAAAAACCAACCAGGATCGTGAATCTTTTGTGCGCGGGCAAAGCTGGCCATGGCGGTGGGCGTATCGTTGGGTGTGTCAAAACCGATGGTCAGAACCTGAAAACTGTCTGTACCCAAGGCGGCGCGTGCATCCCTCACTGCGTTGGCCAGATGCCGTGTGATTGCGGGGCATACGTGATAGCAGGACGTAAAAATCAGGCTGACCAATACGGGCTTGCCGTGCAGTTGTTGTAACTCAAAAGGCAAGCCCTTGCTATCGTGCAGGACCAGCGGCGGCAGCGCCTTGCCCAGTACAGCTTGTGATCGCAACAGCGCCTCATCGGCGTGGTAGGGTGCCGCGCCCTCCTCTCCCATGGCCGGTGTGGCCAGGCAGGCCAGCAAGAGCAGCAGCACTTTCGGTACTTTTATTTTCACTGGAGTGCTCCTGGTCTTTTGGTGGAATAAGCCAAGCCAAGCCGGGTGTATTTTTCCCGGGGACGCCGTGAACCCATCCCTGGGGGCTTGAATGTTGCGTCCCTGAAACATACACGCCGGAAAAAACCCACCCGACTCGGCCTGGCCTGTCCAGGGTTCCAACAGCCTGGCCAGTATTGAACCAGCACGTTGCCGCCGGCTGGCTCCGATTGTTTCCTTCAGGAGTGTATGAAACAGGGATGTTTCATCCAAGCCCCCAGGGAC
>JANOGQ010000082.1:0-3681 GCA_031406105.1 Lysobacterales bacterium
TGTGACATCGATGGGTGAAGAGATAGATTCCCCCTTCAACAGGCGAATAGCGTTACCATTCGCGCAAGGCCAAGCCATACATATTGATGAAAAATGCTTTCCGATAGATTCGGGGCTCTGGCAAAATGGCTTTAATGCTACTTATACTCGTGAAAATCGCTGCAGCACCCACCGCGGTGCCGTGACGCTCAGTCCAGTTGGCTTTGGCCAGCAGCGCGGGGAGGATATAGGCATCAAGCGCCAATGCCGCTTCGATAGTTTCACGCTCTGCCTCAATCTCACGCAGTTCGCTCAGGCCGTGGCCAGGGTCATCAACATGATCAGGTCCCGCGGGTTGACTGTACGGGTAGCGTTGAGCAAATCGCAGGCTTTGTTGACATCACCATGCTTCAATGCAATCACGCCCAGGCTGAATAGCGCCTGCGGATGCTGTGGCTGTTGTTTGCGCACTTCCAGCCACACAGGCTCAGCCTCATCCCAACGGCCGGAACTAACCAGCTGGTTGGCGTGCCTGACGAGCTGGTCGAAATCGGGTGTTGCCATGGTCAGTGCCGGATAATGATGTAGAGGGGGACAAAGCGGTAGGTGATGTGCATGCCGGGTCTTCCTGTTGGGTGGTAATGAAGGGTTTTGGATTAATCATACGCGGGTTCTATTATCCGCTCAGCGCGGCCTGCAGGGACAGAGCTGCCTTCCTCAAAGTTCAACGCCGTGTGCGAACATGGCAGGATGCGGGGTGTGGGGCCTTGTAGAAACAGCACATTCGTGGAAAAGCAAAAAGGAGCTATTTATGCGATTTGAAACACTGGCGGTCCATGCCGGCGCAACGGCTGATCCGGAAACCGGTGCCGTTGCAGCGCCCTTGCATTTGACGACTACGTTCAAGCACGGCCCGGCGGGCGAGCGCGTTGCGAATTATGAGTACCAGCGCGAATCAAACCCCACGCAGGATCGACTGGAAGAATGTTTGGCCGCATTGGAGGGTGGGGAAGCGGCGTTGGCCTATGCATCGGGCATGGCTGCTATGACCGGTTTACTGGAAAGCCTGCCCAATGGCTCGCATGTATTGATTCCGTCTGACTGCTATACCGGTTTGCGCTTTTTGGGCAGGGAATTCCTCAATTCGTGTGGTATTGAAACGCAGCACGTAAACATGACCAAGCTGGATGAGTTGCGTGCCGCACTGCGCCGGAACACGCGACTGATCTGGGCCGAAACGCCGTCCAATCCATTATTGGCAATTACCGATATCGCGACCCTGGCTGAAATTGCCCACGGCCATGGTGCGCTGCTGGCCTGCGACAATACCTTTGCCACGCCGGTTCTGCAGCAGCCGCTGAAACTTGGCGCCGACGTGGTCATGCACTCGACCACAAAGTACTTTGGCGGGCACAGCGATGTGCTCGGTGGCGCACTGGTGTTTACCCGCAGGGATGAACTTTTTGACGCCGTGTCGCATCGCCGCCACATCACCGGCAATGTCGCTGCGCCATTCAATAGCTGGCTGATCCTGCGCGGCGCGCGTTCACTGCCGGCGCGCATGGCCTGGCATTGCGCGAACGCCCGGCGAGTTGCGGAGTTCCTGGCGGGACAACCGGACGTAGAGGCCGTGCACTATCCAGGCCTGGCCTCGCACCCGGGCAACGTGGTAGCGAAAAAACAGATGAGTGACTTTGGCGGCATGTTGTCGGTGCAATTCAAGGGCGGGCGTGAGGCGGCCCTGCGTTTTGCCTCGCGGGTACAATTATTTACCAATGCAACATCTCTGGGTGGCGTTGAATCCCTGCTTGAGCATCGCGCATCCACCGAGGGCGCCAACCCCACCTCACCGCCGAATCTGATCCGGATATCCGTTGGGCTTGAGCACCCGGATGATCTGATCGAGGATATTCGCCAAGCGCTGAGTTGATATTCTTGCAGGCACCGCTACCGGTCGCGGATTGCACCCCTAAGGCGACATGGGGCCACGACTTCCTTCCCGCTCCATGGCCCCGACAACGAAGCTACAGGGAAGTAAATCCCCGGCCCAGCGCCCGCTGGATTAAGTGAAAAAAAGAAGCGGCTCAGAGCCTCACGAAGTACGGAATTGCGCTGAGGATAACTCCGATAACGACCATCCAGGTGGGGCTGGAAACGAAATAGGGATAAAGCATCAGAACCAGCCCGCAACTTAATGGGATGAGCGACTTCTGGCTTTTGCCGTACATGAAGAAGGCCAGTCCGATCGAACTGAACAAAAAACCCCATGCAAGTAGTGCGATGTCCACCTAGTTGCTAAAAAGCCGTGTCATCATTTCCTGTTTTGCTGCACAGCGTGCAGCCCCCCAACAGCCTCGAAAATCCGTGAGCTGTTGCCCCTGTTTATCAATTCGGATTGCAAACGGTTTGCCCATCAGGATTTGATGCACATAGGTCACGAAAGACTCCGCAAAATCATCGGCCGGGATGGTTGCTGCGTACAGGCTGGGAAAGTTTGTTTGCTCCAGTTGCGTATAAACTTGCGGGCTAACTGCTTGAGCCAGTCTCGCACCAAAATAGTAGACAAGGTCCACACGATGCGAAAACCCGGACTGGTCGAACCTGGATATGACCTTGCAGTCCGCCGAATCGTTCAGCTGCCATGACAGCTGGAAAAATGGAAACTGTTGCGGTGGATTTTTTTTGCAATCCCATTCGTCCCAGCGGGGGTGGAAGTCCCGCCCGACGCTCGCCACGTGCCCGAATTCGTGCAGCAGGATGTACTGCAATGCCTGTTTATGATTGTCGTCGGCAGCGCTTTCAATGCTGGCCTGCAAGTTAAATTCCGGGTCAGGCATGAACGGGGTATTTTCTTTCCACGTGGCCCAGGCGTTTGCTGACTGCGTCAATACAGCGGCATCAAGCACCACGAACGCGCCAACCGGTTCGTTCTGTTCATCGAAAACATAGTCGGTAAAGCCTGTGCCACCCAGATCTTCCACCAGGAAAACCCCCATCAGGCGCCCATTGACGAGGATTTTGACCGCAGCGGGAATTTCACGGATGGCAGCATTGATATCCTCGAGGAATTGCCTCCCGGGCTTGGCGATGCGGGGCCGATTGGGGAAGCCCTGGATCCGATTTTCCAGGTTGAGGTAGTCCACCAATTGGGCAGGTGCAGCAAGAATACGTTTGTCTATAGGCAGGGCCTGGAATGCCCGCCAGTACTTCACGTCTTTCACCCGATGGTGGAAATGAAGTTGGTGCAAACAGTCCATATCGTCCCCACACGCCTGTGGTGCATCAGCCTGGCCTGTTCCACTCCAAAAGATGGCAATGAAGACTGCCGCACCAATAACATTCCAATTCACGCGCTACCGTCCTTGCAGTGGTTGTGGCATTTATTGAGCTAAGCATGCCCACATGCGATCGTTCAAGTATTACATATGTGACGAATTCGCGAACCAGCGGGTGATCCGGGTTGCATAGATGTTTCGAATTCAAAAGCAAGACCCGGAGTTTTCATTGCCAGCACACTGGTAAAATATCTCTCATGATTTATGGGACGATGGTCTGGAGAAAGCTGCCATGCTGAATGCCAAGAGTGCAAAAAATGATTACGCGAATGCGGATGATCGCTGGGCCGCAGTAACCGGTCGTGAGCAGGAAGCGGACGGGCATTTTTATTACGCTGTTCGGACCACGGGCATATATTGCCGCCCG
>JANOGQ010000015.1:0-3400 GCA_031406105.1 Lysobacterales bacterium
CGGACGCGATGTCGCCGACGTTGCAGTCCAGCGCGGCCGCCCCAAATCACCTGCCACCAAGACCTCGGTTACGTTGCGGCTTGATCCCGATGTGCTGGAAACGTTTCGCGCCACCGGCAAGGGCTGTGCCGGCCAGGCCTTCAGCTTCACCCAGGCCGTCAATGGCTGCAGCTCCGAGGTATTCGCCATCAGGCAGAGTGTAAACCCGGACCAGGTTCGCGCCGACATCAGTTGCCAGCAGATAGGAAAGTTGCTGGGTGACCGGGTAAATGCCTATACCCTTGACCTCTTCGACCAATCGTCCCCAGGGTTCAACCAGGTCGATGGCCTCACGTGTGGGATCACTCTCCGGCTCAGCGCCGAGCCGCCAGATACCCATGGCTTCATCGCCGAAGTAAAGCATTGAGGTGAGCGGGTCCACTGCACAAAAACCGCTGCCTTTACCGACTGGCACACTGCGCAAATGTTGGGCGGCCAATTGATCATCATTGCGATACAGTTCCCAGTGCAGCAACATGCCAGCGTCGGTAATGCCATAGACGTAGGTGTTGCCCGAAAGCCTGCTCCGGGCGCTGCAAAGCCCGACCAGTTCGTCGGCGATGTCAATGTCCTGAACCGGCACTGGCTGTAAATTCTCCCCCCCGCTGTCAAGGACAAATGCCTGCAGCCGTGAGTGCTGCTGATCATAGGCCAGCACCAGTGGCTCGCCGTCTTGAAAAGCAGGCAGCACATCCACCAGGCCTGCCTGAATGCCGAGGAACTGGCTGAGCCTGGCACCATTTTGCGCATACACGAGCAAGCCGCCCTCGCCGTTGGCCGCAATCAACCGCAGCTCCGTCGGCCGCGCCGGACTCACCCAGAATGCGATGCTCGCTGGGGTGCTGCCCGCAACCCCTTCGGTGCGAACTGATTCCAGAATCATCGCATCGTTGCCTGCCTCGGTACGCGGAGTGTCGGGGCGCTCGGCACGGGGACCAGAAGCCTGGCAGGCGACCAACACGAGTTGGGCCAAAAGCAGAAGGCCCAGTGCTGCATTGGTGACAGGCCTGGAGGGTCTGATTATCCACAGAGTTAACGTTGGAACAGATCTAGAAAGTGGGTGTGAAAAAAACTCAGAATTGTGAAGCATGCGAATTCCGTTTGTAAGCCAAAAACCGGGTAGTCAACCATGTACCATGCATGACCATTATGACGTAAAGATGTCAGTCAAATGCTGATTCGAGTGACTGGTTTTCTACCCCCGGATAACGTCAAATAGCGAGGCATTTCCACACTTGCCGAAGGATCAGATTATGCAATCCAGTCGCTTCATTATGGTCGCGTTGTGTGCGACCACCCTTGCCTCTGCCTGTGCACACAAGGCCGAACGCGCCGCGGACGTGGAGGGCAAGCCTCAGCTGAACATACTGGTATTTGGCGATAGTGGTTACTCCTACGACTGGTTGGACAAAGAAGATCACGCCATGCCACTGGATGCGCGCAGCTACATCATCGCGCAACTGGATGATTGGATTGAGGACAAGCGCCCTATCGAAGAATTTCGCATTGGACCTATGCACCTTTCCGAGCAGACCGGCGGCTATGTTTACGCCAGTGGCTTGTGGCCGGTGGCCAGGGCCATGCAAACCTGGTGTGAAACCCCCGGGCGCTGCGATCTCGCCGTGATGCTTGGAGATAATATCTACCCATCTGGGGCAACCCTGGGAACCGATGGCCGGGACGATGCCGACCGTTTTGGCGCGCTGTTGCATCAGCCCTACATCGGCCTGCAACAACAAAATCCTGATTTTTTGATTTACCCGGTGCTCGGCAATCACGACTGGGATACCTCGCGCGGCGGCGCCATGGCCCAGCTTGAGTGGATGCAAGCCTCACCGCTATACCAGTTTCCTGCTCTGTTTTACCGCTCGAAGCCTTCCCCGGATGTGGAGTTGTTTGCCATCGATACCACCCTGATGCTGGCGGGCCATTCAGTTCCCGAAGTTGTGCTCGACCAACATGGCCGGGTGTTGCCCACCGAGGTTTTTGAACAGCCCGCGCCCTGGGAACTGCCGGTTGGTGCAGAACGCGACATGCTTTCCTGGCTCGAACAGGCCTTACGGGAATCAGACGCGCGGTGGAAGATTGTTGTTGCCCACCACCCACTGTGGTCCTCTTCAGGTGGCAAATATCATCAGGCCAAAGTACTCCGCGAGTTGTTAATGCCCACCCTGTGTCGCTACGCAGATGCCTGGCTGGCAGGGCACGAGCATACCCTCGAAGTACATACTGATGACTGTCGAACCGTTTTCGGCGCACCCGATACAAAACCTTTGGTACAACTGGTTTCTGGCGCAGCCGGTAAACAGCGGCCACTGAATACCTTGTTTATGACTTACCAGGATCAACGCTACCCGCAGAAAGAAACTTACTATGCGCGCGGGCAGCTGTGGGGATTCGCTGGCCTGCAGCTTGGCGATGAAACAGGTGAAATCACTCTTTTGACTACGCCAGACTCAGGTACGGGGGAACCGCAAGTAGCATTCAGGTTCAGCTTTGAACGACGGTCCGGGCGTGCCAGCTTGAGCCCCTGAATCCTTTTCGCGAAGGCAGCAGCATCCGCTTTCGATTGCTTGTTGTCCACCGCACAGACCGGAGTGATGATGCTTTAGAGTATGTACCTGAAACCCAAAGCAAAGACTGACTCATGACCCGCCTCATGGCCCGACTCATCAGCGCCTTCCTCATCAGCTGCGCCGTCTTTGCGTTTAACTGCGTTGCTGCCCAACAAGCGGAACGAAGCGAAGATAAGGTAATACCTGCGAAAACCCCCGAAGGAATGCCCGAGCCGGCCTGCAAAGCGAAGCCGAGGAAATCAAAAAGCAGTCGCAAAGTTCCTGGACACCAGGAGAAAATCTCCTGACGCCATCATCGTCTGCGGATATCAGGCAATGGTAAAGTCAGGGGTGACTGGAGTCACCGTTTTTCCATTACATACTGCAGGGAAACGATGGAATCTATTGGAAAGTAAACGTAACTCATGGGGCGCTTCGCGTCGCACAAAACGCTGTGCAGTGTGCGCTATCGTATTTACGGTTAGTTCGGCTCCATACCGAGGTGGAACAAGGGGTTGCCGGAGAGCACGGGTTGCGGCAGCGACATACCGATGATCTTGCCGGCATGCCTGGAAATGATGACGTGTTCCTCATCAGTGACGGGGTCTACCACCAAGCCCATACGCGTTCCCTCTTCCACCGTCGCTCCCAGGGGTAGTTCCGGAAAGAAGAATCCGCCCTGGCCACGGGGCACGCGCTGCCAGCGTGTCCTTTCGTATAGGGTTGGCTGCGCAACGACGTGATTGGCTAATTCCACCATGCCCAGATAGTGCATCACGTTTTGCACACCTTGCACACCGCGGACC
>JANOGQ010000017.1:0-3581 GCA_031406105.1 Lysobacterales bacterium
GGCTGCAAGTGTTGTCGAAACGCTTGCGACAACACGTAGGTATTCTGCGAGGTGGACGGGCCAAAATTGATTTCCGAGCTTTGGGCATTCATCCAGGCTGCCAGTCTTTGCCGGGATTGGTCCATCAACTGTCCGGCCCGATGCGATGGCCCGAAAACATAATAGGGTTGCAGCTTGGTTTCGCGATAAAAGCGATTCAGCTGCTCTACCACCGGGGCGCAAGCGTAGGACCCGCCGGCGTTTTCAAAGTGTTTGAAATCGGCCAGCGAGGGTTCTTGGAAGGCTGGGAATTGGGAGCGAATGAAATCGATATCGAATTGGGTCATCGAGGTAGTTCAGTCCAGCACGTAAATTCCGTTAATAACACTTTTCACATTGGCCACATTGGTAGCCCGTGTGCCGGCCGTTTCTTTCTGTGCCTGGGTATCCACAAAACCCGTCAACAACACCACACCGTTGAAAGTATCGACATTTACTTTGAAGCCATCGCCCAGTTTGGCGTCGGCGATACTGGACTTCGTCTTGGTGGTAATAACCGAATCGTCCAGCTTCTGCCCCAAGGTTCTTTTACCGGGTTTTGCATGCAGCTGGTTATCCACCAGCTTCACGCCGTAGATACCAGCAGCCACAGCGGCTGCCTGTGGGCCCTCTGTCGCATCATCAACATATCCACCCAACTGAACCACGCCTTTGCGCACTTCGGTATTAATGGCACTGCCGCCGAAGAAATCATCACCCAGCAGTTTGGCTTTAACCTCACCTTGCAAGGTTGCGTCATCCACTGTCTGCCCTGCGGTTTTGTCAGCGAATAGCTGTGCCGAGCACAGGAGTGTTGAGCACAACACCGAAAATAACCATTTGTTCATATTCTTTCTCTCCACAAATCGTTCTTCAAAAACACCAAAAGCTGGTATGTTTACATCCTGCCACGCTGGCCTTTTATCCGACCTGCATCCGGCTCAGCGGTTCAATCCAGCCATAGTCAGATACTTGATTTCGATGTACTCCTCGATGCCATATTTGGAGCCTTCCCGACCATTTCCCGATTCTTTCATACCACCAAAAGGTGCCACTTCGGTAGAAAGAATACCATCGTTGATGCAGACCATTCCGTACTCCAGCTCATCCGCTACGCGCCAGACACGACCGAGGTCACGCGCATAGAAATAGGCCGCCAGGCCGTATTCTGTGGCATTGGCCATGGCGATGGCCTCTTTCTCGGTGTTGAATTTGAACACCGGCGCTACCGGTCCGAAAATCTCCTCTCTGGCAAAGGCCATGTCAGCCGTTGCGTCACGAACCACGGTAGGTTGATAGAACAAACCGCCCAAAGCATCCCGCTTTCCACCCTCAACCACATTGCCACCCTTGCTGCGTGCGTCTTCCAGCAACTCCTCCACTTTTTCAATGGCGCTGGCGGAAATCATCGGGCCAATATTAACCCCTGCTTCCTCACCGCGACCTATCTTGAGTTTGCGCACCGCTGCTACAAATTTCTCCATGAATGACTCATACACCGCCTCCTGCACATAAATGCGGTTGGCGCAAACGCAGGTCTGTCCGGCATTGCGGTACTTGGAAATAATGGCGCCCTGGACCGCGGCATCAATGTCCGCATCATCAAAGACTATGAATGGGGCATTGCCACCGAGCTCCATGGAAACGCGCTTGACGGTGCTGGCACACTGGCGGATCAGTAACTTGCCAATAGCGGTTGAACCGGTGAATGAGAACTTCCGCACCAGCGGATTCTCCGTCAGTTCTTTACCCGTGGTTGAGGACTGCGTGGTGGTGACGATATTGAATACACCCGCCGGTATGCCGGCTGCTTCTGCCAGTACTGCTAAAGCGAGCGCTGACAAGGGGGTTTCTGAAGCAGGCTTGATGATAATAGTGCAACCCGCTGCCAGCGCCGGGGCGGCTTTGCGGGTAATCATGGCATTGGGGAAGTTCCAGGGTGTTATGGCCGCCACCACGCCCACGGGTTGCTTTACCACCAGTATGCGACGATCGGGCAAATGGCTGGGAATGACATCGCCATAAATCCGCTTGCCTTCTTCGGCAAACCACTCCACAAAAGAGGCGCCATACATGACTTCGCCAGCGGCTTCGGCCAGTGGTTTGCCTTGTTCCGCCGTCATGATGGCTGCAAGGTCATCCTTGTTGGCCAACATCAGCTCGTACCAACGCCGCAGGATGGCAGCGCGTTGCTTGGCCGTTTGCGCCCGCCAACCTGCCCAGGCCGCGTCAGCGGCCAAAATGGCACGGCGGGTTTCAAGCACGCCCAGCTCGGCCACGTTGGCCAGCAGACTGCCATCCGCAGGGTTGGTAACTGCGAAACTGCGGCCATCCTCTGCGCCGATCCATTCACCGTTGATGTACGCCTGCTCGCGCAGTAGTCCGGGATTTTTCAGCTGCAACTGAGTTTTCTGCTGGTCTGCCATTTGGCTGTCCTTTGATAGGGTGACATGGGTTCGGGGGTAGACTAGCAGACTATCAAACCCTGGACCGTAATCTTAAGCTCCATGGTTCAGGGACGAATTAACCAGAGCTTCCAGAGATAATGAAATCATAATGTCAGGTATTGAAGCGCCGCGCATAACAAGGGCCTTTTTATGAGCTCTGAACTAAAAGCAGACCACATTCTGGATGCACGGGGACTGGATTGTCCCCAGCCCATTATTCAAACCCGGCAGATCATTAAAGGCTTGAGAGCGGGTGACACTCTGTTGGTGTTGGCCACCGACCCCGGTTCTGTGCTGGATTTTCAGGCCTACTGCCGCATGAGCGATATTGAAATGCTGCAAATAAGTGAAAGCCCAGAGGAGTACCACTTCCTGATGCGTAAGCCGGCTTGAAAGCGGTTTCAGAAATTTTGCATCAGTCAGCCTTAAGTTCGACATCAAGTCCGAGAGGCTGCTTATAAATTTTTGTATGCTCACAGGGCTATCCAAAAAGGAGTTCTATTGATGCGATCGTTTGCCGCTTTCCTCACCCTTGTATTGCCTCTGTCCTTGCAAGCCTGTGCAAGCCACGGCACTGCAGAAACAATCCATAGTGATGCGGACAAACCCGTCTGGATTGACGTGCGCAGCGAGGAGGAATACCAGGCCGGCCACGTAGAACCAGCCATCAATATTCCTTATGAGGAGATCGCGGATCGCATCTCTGCGCTGCAACTGGCACCCGGCCAGACCATTTTTCTCTATTGCCGCAGTGGTCGTCGCTCCGGCATTGCACTGGAGACGCTGAGCAGCCTGGGCTATACCCGCCTGACCAACGTGGGCGGTCTCGCAGATGCACAGCTATTGCTGGCACCTTCGCCAAAGTAAGGGCCCTGGCAGCCTCAGCCACAGCCCTGGTCATAGACCTGGACACAGCCCTGGGAACAAGCTCAGCTTCAGGCGCCAGCTCCTGCATAGCCAGACATAGTTTCGGGCACAAGACCATGATCACCTAAGGAAGCTCTGATTAATTTGTCCCGGAAGCATCAGAGCACGCAAAACAAAAATGTGATTTTTGTTCTGCTTCATTTTCAATGATTTACAATCATAGAAAATGGCGGTACATCCTTGTACCGC
>JANOGQ010000205.1:0-2962 GCA_031406105.1 Lysobacterales bacterium
GGCCATCACGTACAGAATCTGCTGGGAATTTCCGCAGAGGTACACGCCAAACGAGGACAGCCGGATTTCAATGAATGGTCCGTGCGACTCGAGTTGCAGGCCGACTACCTGGCGGGCGTGTGGGCCAGGCATAACAACCACTATCTGGATCGCGGTGATATTGAGGAGGCCTTGCGCGCGGCCAATGCCATCGGCGATGACACGATCCAGAAGCGCAGCCAGGGCCGCGTGGTTCCACACGCATTCACCCACGGGACCTCAGAACAACGGACCCGCTGGTTCAACCTGGGCCTGAAAAGCGGTGACCTGACTGAAGGAGATACCTTCTCCTTGCCCTATGACAGGCTTTAGGCCGCACTCATATCTTGATGCCATGGCCAACAAGCATCACTGCAGATCAATCAAGGCACCAGGTGCAAACCCAAAGCGGCACTCAGTAACAAACCTACCCAGATCACCAGCATCCACGGCCGGGTCACCCGAATGCTGTGTTCAATAGCATCCTCATCGGCCTGCGACACACTCCCTGCCAGCAGATTGGCGTAAGCAGGACCAAACGGTTTCAATTTCATACGCACTAACAGGCTACAGGCAATGATGGTGGCAAAAATCAACAATTTCCAGGCAATAAAATCAGCACTGACACCGCTGGGGCCGGACAAAGATATGGCAGCATAGGTAGACAAGCTGGCAATCACAACCAGGCGGAAGCCGAAATCAAAGCGTTGCAGCATTACCTGCGAAGGGTTCTTTTCGCCATAGTGCAAGTACAGCACCAGCGACATCCAGCCCAGGCAAATCAGATAGCTGGCATAGATCACCCACGGCGGCACCAGCAGATAACCAATGCGATAGCTCAGGTGTATGCCAAGAGCCAGCATCAGCGTCATGCAGATACGTGGCACCATATCCAGAGCGAACAGGATACGGATCACCGTGACGCGCGTATCGGCTGAAAGCTTGCGATTGATGGCATAGAAGCCGATGTACCAGACAGCCAGATCGGTACCAAGCCAGAATACAAAGACCAACACGTGCACGAATTTCAGCAGCGCAATTTCCACCGGTCTGACCTCTTACAGTGAACTGTCCTTTCAATGGCCGAAAACTCAAATGCCCGGATCAGCAATGGTCCTGAATATCCTTGGTCTGCAGCCCTATGCAGACATTGGCGCCGATGCTAACACAGCCGCAAGATCCTGCTGCATTCAATCGCCCAGGCGATCCTTGAGTGCGTGATAGAGCATTCCAGCTACCAGGCCAGGCCAGCGCAACAGGGTACCGCCCGGAAATGAAGGCGAAGGAATCCGCGCCATCACATCAAAGCGCTCTGCCGAGCCGGCCACTGCCTCGGCAATCAGTTTGCCTGCCAGAGTCGCCATTTGGACCCCATGGCCGGAAAAACCCATAGCGTAGAAAATATCCGGCGGCAGACGGCCAAAGCTGGGTAAACGATTCATGGTCACAGCCAGGGTTCCGCCCCAGCCATAGTCTATGCGCAGGTCCTTGGCCGTGGGATATAGTTGCAACAGGTACTTGCGCACAAAGGATTTGATATCTGCAGGGAACCGGCGGGTGTAATTCTCGCCACCGCCGAACAGGAATCGGCCGTCGCCGGTCAGTTTCCAGTAATTGACAACAAACTTGGCGTCATACATGCACAAGTCCTGCGGGTTGAATAAAGCCTGTCGCTGTTCGCTCAAGGGCTCGGTCGCCAGCACAAAATTATTGATGGGCATGATACGCCCTGCAATACGCGGCTCGAGTTTGCCCAGATAAGCATTACAGGCCAGCACCACATAGCGTGCTTTTACGCTACCTTGTTCGGTTCGCACCGTGCTGGGTGTAGCCTGGTCATAGCCGCTAACTCGACTCCGTTCATACAACTGCACCCCCACTGTGCGGGCCGCTGCAGCCAATCCCAGGGCATAATTCAGCGGATGCAGATGCGCCGAGGCCATCTCGAGCATTCCGCCCCGAAACACATCGGTGCCCGCCAGTGCCCGGAGTTCTTCGGATTCTACAAAACGGCATTCCAGGCCGTATCGCGATTGCATATGGTCAGCGTGTTTTTGGTACCACTCTGCATCGCTGCGTTTGGCTGCCACCTGCAGGTTGCCACGCTTGAGATCGCAGGAAATTCCAAAGCGCCGGATCAGCTCCCGCACCAGGTCAACCGCCTCCACACCGAGGTCCCAAAGCCTGCTTGCTTCTTCCTGGCCGAATTTTTCTTCCAGCATTTCCTGAGGCTGGCGCTGCCCTACGCTGCATTGGCCGCCGTTACGACCCGAGGCACCCCAGCCTATCCGTTCGGCTTCGAGTAACACCACCCGGTAGCCACGTTCTGCCAGGTGTATGGCGGAAGACAGCCCGGTATAGCCTCCCCCAATAACACATACATCAGCCGTTTCCCCACCCTGCAATACCGGCAAGTCGAAGCTGCGGTTGGTAGTGGCGGCATAGTAAGAATCTGGGTATTGCGAGAGTCGGGGCTTCATGTTGGATCGGATCTGCATCGGCTGGCACATTACGCGGTCGTTTACTCGGAATGAACATTGTCCTTGAACCTGGAGCCATTTTTCAAATCAGCCATTTTTCGAATCAGACATCTTTCAAATCAGGATTCGGCAAGGGCTACCATCTTCAGTTCACGGTTCTGCCTGCGCTACAGCACAGCAGGGAGCCATCTGTGGCACGACCCGTTCAGCCGGGCCGACCAGCGGATGGCTACTCCTGCTGGTGCATCTCCACAGGCCGCAGCACTGGTGCCGCTTCCTGCCGTCCGGCCTGGCTTGCTGATTCAGCAGAGACCTGGGCGCTAGCCTCGCAATCTGAACATCCAGTCCAGGGCGAGCTTGGTGCGCTTTCCGTAGGGGGGCTGCATTGCCACCTGGATCGACGAGATGCGCGCCTGGCGAAAAATCGGCCGGAGCTTCGAGAAGGTCAGGAAGCCTTCGTAGCC
>JANOGQ010000216.1:0-5062 GCA_031406105.1 Lysobacterales bacterium
CGACAATTGCCATCTGCCATTTACCTGAAGAATCCACCATAACATTTTAAGTATAAAGTAAATATCCACTGATCCGAAAGCCCAATTCACAAACGCCAAACTCCAGGCTGTAACACAAACGTTCAAGGGATCGGGCTACATTTCTTTGATCTGAAGTAGTGCTATGCTTGAAGCTCTCTCCCTGGTTGCGGTTGCCAGTGGCTGTTACAGGTCTCCAGTGACCCCGGCAACTATGACTATCAGCACGCGAGATCAAGCAAACAGCGACACAGACTTGTTGAAACCATGCTAAACACACTCATCGTTGATGACGAAGCATTGGCCCGCAGAGGTCTGAAGCACCGCTTGCAGGCTTCCAGCGATGTGCACGTGATCGGCGAGGCGCGTAATGGCAGGGAGGCGCTTGAGCTGATCCGCAAACACCTGCCGGACCTGGTTTTCCTGGATATCCAGATGCCCGGTATGGACGGTTTCGACGTGATTCGTGCATTGGCACCAGACGAATTGCCCGCCATCGTGTTCGTCACCGCCTTCGATCAGTTCGCCATCAAGGCTTTTGAAGCCAATGCGGTGGACTACCTGCTCAAGCCCATTGAAGACGATCGCCTGAAACAGGCCCTGGATCGCGTGCGCAAAAGGCACCAGGACAAACGTGCCAGCAAGGATCGCAAGTCATTGCTCAGCCTGGTCAGCGAACTGGCCGGGGAGGCGATCCACAGCGTGGAGGAACTGGGTGTAAAAAAGCTGGCAAAGATCCTCAAGGAGCCTTCACGGCTGGCCATCAAGGATGCCGGCAAAACCACCTGGGTGGAACAGGCTGAAATTGAATGGATAGATGCAGCTGGTGATTACATGTGCGTGCATGTGAACGGTCAAACACACATCATGCGCAAAACCATGAAACAGCTCGAACAGGAGCTGGACCAGGACATCCTGCAACGGGTGCATCGCTCCACCATAGTGAACATCAAGCGCGTCAGGCAGATGCAGTCACACATCAATGGTGAGTATTTTCTCATTCTGCAAAGCGGTCACACCATCAAACTATCACGCACTTACAAAGAGAAACTGAAGCACTTTTTCTGAAATTTATCCCATCGCCCCGGGCTGGCTTTCGCTGGAATGGCGGATTGTGGGAGGCCGCTCCCGGGCTGCTGCCCGTCGCGGCACTGGTGCATCCCCCCAAAATGCCGCCTGGGCCGCGATCTAATCGGCCCCCTGGCGATGATCCAGCCAGTGCTCAATGCCCCGGGTGTTGAGTACGATGTCATCCCACACCACACCACTCAGCTGTTCCTCAGTCAGTGTCACGCCGTGCTCCCGGCATAGCACAAACAACCAGTCCTTATGTTCCTGCTGAATCTTGTTGGTGCGGTCGCTGGCGTTTTCATGGCGTAGGGCTATCTGTTCGAGCTGGGTAACTCCCGCCAGCATCTGCCTGGCCAGCCGTGGTGCGTCAGTGACGCGGCCGAAATGCGTCAGATAAAGATTCTGCGGCTCTGCCTGCATCAGGCGCTGCACCGAAGCGCGCAGTACCGGAGGATCAAACTGTATGGGCGTAGTGGTGGGGAATATCATTGCGCCTTTGACGGTATCGAGTTCGCGATAGGAGATGCCGAAGGTATCGCCGGTAAACCAGCCGCGGGTCTGCTCGTCCCACACGCAAAAATGATGGCGTGCGTGGCCGGGTGTGTCGATAAAGCGCAAACGCCGTGCGCCCACACTGAGCTCATCACCATCCTGCATGATAATCACACGATCTTCGGCAACGGCGATCAGGCTGCCATACATGTCGTCGAAGGCTTCATCGCCATAAACCCCCCGCGTACCCGCTTCGAGTTTGGCCGGATTGATCATGTGCCGGGCGCCATGGGGATGAACCACCAGGGATGCATTGGGCAAAGCCTGCAGTAATTTACCGGCACCACCGGCATGGTCCAGGTGCACATGAGTGACAATCACGTGGCTGACGGCTGCGTAATCCCAGCCCCGCTTCCTCAACACTTCAAGAATCCGGCCGGCACTGTAATTGCTGCCGGCCTCGATGATGGCAACATGCTGCCCCGCTTCAAGCAGATAACAGGCTGCCATCTCGTCGCGCACCTGGCCGCTGTCGATTGCTACAACGCCTCCCGGATATTCCCTGACTTTGATGCAGACTGCTTTAATCACTGGCATTCGGTTTTATTCCTTTTCAGCTCGTCAATTCTGTGAAATCCTGTGGATTTATGGCTCGCTGATTCGCAATAGCCCGTTCATACTCAGACCGGAAGTCAGCTTCTGCACCACCCCGCTGGGCCAGGTCACTTGTACCTCCCGTAATTCCACGGCGTCTCCCAGGCCAAAGTACAAGGGCATCGCGCTTTGTGACAGATATCCTGACTTGCCGTCATGCACTTGCGCATAGCTCCCCATATCCGTACGCACTTCTATGCGTGCGCCTATGCCGTCGCGATTGGAGCCTGTGCCCTGCAGACCCACCTTGAGATATTTCAGATCAGGCTTTTTCTCGGTGAGGTTGCTGATCAGCACCATCGGTTCAGCGTTGAATTCGTTTGTGACGATATCCAGATCACCATCCTCATCCAGATCGAACAAGGCCGAAGAACGCGAACCCAAAGCGCCCCATACCTCCACCGTGCCGCTGCGGTCCTGGCAGAAGCTGTTGGCCTTATCCGCGTTGTCACAATCCAGCCGGAACCAGGCTTTGGCCGTTTCACGGTTTTTGCGTGGCTCCACGCCGAGAATGAATTCGGCATCGCGAAATTGCTTGCCCTGATCGTTCAGCAACAAAGAGTTCACGGCGTAGCGGAAGGGATAATTCATGCTGGAAGTGATGAAAGCATCCTGGTAGCCATCGGCATTTAAATCACCGGTACTCAGGCCCCAGGGCCAGTAATTCTCGACTCCTATCTGGCCGGAAACCTCCTCGAATGTTCCATCAGGTTTTTGCTGAAAGAAGCTGTTGCCGAAAATGCTCATGCCACCACTGCGCAGATGATTTTCATCCCATTGGATAGTGGATTTATGCTGCTCCCTGTCTGGCCCGATGTGCTCGCTCATATCGGAATGCATGTCAGTGACAAACACATCCATCAGACCATCATTGTTCCAGTCAAAAATGCGGATACCCATCGAGCCCCAGGAAGTTTTCGGGAAAACCTCGCGGCTTCGGTTGATAAAACGCTCACCCTGCTGGTTTTCAAAATACTGATCGTGACCCTGCATGTTGAGCAGAAACAAGTCAGGCCAGCCGTCACCATTCAGGTCACCAGCGCTGGCATCACCCGACCAGGAGCCGTCTTCCAGGCCAACTGCCGCTGTAACATCTTCGAAGCGATTTTCACCGAGGTTACGGAAAAGCACGCTGTTCTCGGTACGATCCGGAAACAGATGGCCACTGAAGGCATCTTCATAGCCATCATGGAAAGTGTAGATAAGGTCGCCATGGCTGGCCTCACGCACCAGTTCGGAAGTGTATTGGCCAACATTGCAGACGAACATGTCCAGTTTGCCATCGCGGTCATAATCGAAGAAAACCACGCCGGAAGAATGCGCCTTGACTGCCGTGCCGGATGATTCGGTAATATCGCGGAAGCGCCCCTGTCCGATATTTTCGAACAGCCGGTTGCCGCTGCGCACAGCCGTGATGTAGAGATCGGCATCCCCATCGTTGTCGATGTCTGCAAAAGAAGCGGCCACCGATACCCGGTCCGCCATGGAAATGCCCGCCTGTTCCGTGATGTTCTCAAACTTGCCGGAACCGATATTGCGCCAAAGCTCATTGCCGCCAACCTGGTTAACGAACAGCACATCGAGCAAGCCATCCCCGTCCACGTCGGCCACTGCCATGCCGTTGCCGTGGTCGTAATGAACTGCCTTATAGGTCTTGGCAGCGTCTTCCACGATCCGGTGCTGGAAGGTGATGCCGCTTTCCACAATCCGGTCGCTGAAGGAAAACTGGTTGAAAACACCAAATTCGGCAGCGGTCGCCAGCTGCGCTTTTGCCCGCGGCTCCAGGTTGGGAGGGTTGAGAATCATGCGTGGCTGGGCAATACGGGTGACTCCATCTTCCTCCTGAGCGAACAAGGGTTGCCCCGGCAAAAGCAGAAAAGCCCCACAAAACAATGCTGACAAGCATATTGAGCCACAAAGGGCCAAAATGTCTGAACCGATTTTCATTAAAAATTCTCCGCAAAGCCAAGCACACACTCTTAGGGAAACTCTGATTTATTCAGAGTTTCCGCGGCATAAGGATGTGCCACCATTTTTAATGATTGCAAATCATTGAAAATGAAGCAAAACAAAAATGACATTTTCTCCAATCTGCTGTCATTTGGCGTGCTCTGGTAATTCAGGGATGAATTAATCAGAGCTTCCTTAGATTGGCGTGCACCGATATTTCACCGATAAATGATTCAAGCTTCCTTCAGCAGGGCTTCTTTATAATAGTCAGCCTATCAGCGAACGGCCATGTAATGAATCCCATCCGCCACGACCACCCCCCGGCACAGCTCTGGATACTCGATATCGATGGCACTCTTATGCCCTCGCATACCGTGGATAATGACCGTTACTGGCAAGCCGTGAACGAGTGTTTTGGTAGCGTGTCGGAAGCGCTTTGAACTGCCTCTGGCCAGCAGTGATGACACCCTGCACCACGCCGGTGCAAGGCAGGTGTACAGCAACTTCAGTGAATGGACTGCGTCGGGAACTACTCATCCAGCCAGGAAACATAAGCACGATGCCAGCGCCTGATATTTCATCAAGGTCATGCTCTGCCCTGCTGGGCTTGCTGCTTTATGGGCTGTTTGTCGCCACACCAGCGTGGACTGATGTACTCGAGCTGTCGGTCAGCGGGCTACCCGAGTCACAGTTGACCAGCGTGCAGAACCGGCTGAATGCCCTCGCTGTAAATTCCAACCAGAAACTTGGCAGCCTGCGGCTGCAAAAAATCAGGAAAGCAGCAGAGCTGGAGGCCGCCAAAGCCATGAGGCCTTTTGGCTATTACCATGCTGAAGTCAAAAGTGTGCTGCAACAGCGGCAAGAGGGCAGCTGGTTG
>JANOGQ010000220.1:0-7945 GCA_031406105.1 Lysobacterales bacterium
AGCACATCCTTGATCTCGGTGAGTGACTTCTTGCCCAGATTAGGTGTCTTCAGCAATTCGACTTCGGTACGCTGCACCAGATCTCCGATATACAGAATGCTCTCTGCTTTGAGGCAGTTTGCAGACCGCACGGTCAACTCAAGATCATCAATGGGACGAAGCAACACAGGGTCAATTTCCTGAGATTTCTGCTCAACTTCCACTTCCTGGCGAGCCTTGAAGTCGATGAATACAGACAACTGGTCTGCCAAAATATTGGCCGCCAATTTGACTGCTTGTTCACAGTCGATGGTTGCATTGGTTTCGATGTCCAGAACCAATTTATCCAGATTGGTGCGCTGTTCAACTCGAGCGGCATCAACACTGTAGGCCACCTTGCGAACCGGGCAAAAGGAAGCATCCAGCTGCAATCGTCCTATCGGACGACTTTCCTGCTCACCGATTTTAGTCAAGGCAGCAGGCTTATAACCAACACCGCGGGCAATCTTCAGCCTCATGTTGATGCTGCCGTTCTTGGTCAGATTACAAATCAGGTGATCGGGATTGACTACCTCAACGGTGTGGTCAACCTGAATGTCGCCCGCAGTAACTGCACCAGCGCCAGACTTGCTCAGCGTAAGCACCGCTTCATCCCGGTCATACATGCGCAAGGCAACGCCTTTCAGGTTAAGCAGGACTTCAATTATGTCTTCCTGCAAACCTTCAACGGCGGTGTATTCATGCAATACGCCATCCATTTCAACTTCGACAATGGCGCATCCAGGAATGGATGACAACAGAACGCGACGCAGCGCGTTACCCAAAGTATGTCCAAAGCCTCTTTCCAAAGGCTCCAGAATGATACGCGCGCGGTTAGGGTTGACGGCGTCAACACCAACGGCCGCAGGTTTTAACATATTTTCAATAACACCCAACATATGGATGGCCCTCGTAATCAATCATGATTATGCGAAATCCGTATCCGGCAAAAGCCGGCCTGTAGAACGTCGCTTACTTGGAGTACAGTTCCACGATAAGGCTCTCATTGATATCTGCCGACAGATCAGCACGGTCCGGGTAAGCCTTTATGACACCAGCCATGTTTTGTGTATCAATTTCCAACCATGCAGGCACCAGGTCCATTTCCTGGTTCAGCGTGATGGCTTCCTTGATGCGCAGCTGATTTTTTGCTTTCTCACGAATAGCAACGGTATCGCCAGGCTGTACCTTGTAAGACGGTATATTGACTGGCTTGCCGTTAACCAGCACGCCCTTGTGAGAAACCAGTTGCCGAGCTTGGGCGCGGGTAACCGCGAAACCAAAACGGTAAACGATGTTGTCCAGCCGCGTTTCCAGCAAACGCAGCAGGTTCTCGCCTGTAGCACCTTTCTGCTGGGCAGCCAGCTTGTAATAGTTACGGAATTGACGTTCAAGAATGCCGTAAATACGACGTACTTTCTGCTTCTCACGTAACTGAGCAGCATAGTCCGAAAGTCGTGCGCGTCTGGATGCGCCATGCTGGCCAGGAGGTTGGCTCAGTTTGCACTTCGATTCCAGGCCACGAGCCGGGCTTTTCAGCTCCAGATCAACGCCTTCGCGACGTGCCAGTTTACAGGTTGGTCCGATATATCTTGCCATTATGTTACTCCGTCAAACGCGACGTTTTTTGGGTGGCCTGCAGCCGTTATGCGCAATCGGCGTTACGTCGGTGATATTGGTAATCTTGTAACCCACCGCATTCAACGCGCGAACAGAGGATTCCCGGCCAGGGCCAGGACCCTTGACGCGAACTTCCAGATTTTTAAGGCCATATTCCAATGCTGCCCGACCGGCTGTTTCAGCGGCTACCTGGGCTGCAAATGGTGTGCTCTTGCGGGAGCCGCGAAAACCAGCGCCACCCGAAGTTGCCCATGACAGTGCATTACCCTGCCTGTCAGTGATGGTGATGATCGTGTTATTGAAAGAAGCATGGACATGGGCGATTCCATCGACCACTGTCTTTTTAACCTTCTTCTTTTTGATCGTTTTAGCCATTTATCAATTCGCCTTGTTTTCTGTTCACCGACCGGCCACCTGACCTGATCCGGCTCAATTCATTGACGCTGGAAATCAGCGCTTGATGGGTCGACGCGGGCCCTTGCGGGTACGTGCATTCGTCTTTGTTTGTTGGCCGCGCACAGGCAAGCCACGACGATGACGTAATCCTCGATAACAACCCAAGTCCATAAGTCGCTTGATGTTCATAGCTACTTCGCGACGTAAATCGCCTTCTACCGGGAAACGTGCCACCTCAGCTCGAATGCTCTCAACTTCGGCTTCTGTAAGATCGCGGATCTTGGTTTCAGGTTTTACACCTGCTGCCGCGCAAATCCCCAGGGAACGGGTTTTTCCAATTCCATAAACCGAAGTCAAGCCCACCCAAGTGTGCTTCTGAACCGGTAAATTGACTCCAGCAATACGAGCCATGTTTACAAACTCCTTTCCTTAGCGTGCCGCTCAAGTAAACGGCGCATTATATCGAATCATAAGAGCAGGCAAAAGCCTGTTACTACTCTGGTTTCTGCTTAACCCTGACGTTGCTTGTGCTTTTTGTCGGTACAAATTACAAAAAGAACCCGTTTGCGTCTGACGATCTTGCAATTCCGGCAAACTTTCTTCACTGATGCCTGCACTTTCATTTTACTTCTCCCAAACTTCCAGACCGGCGGCAGTCATCACCCCGGAGCGGATCCGCATACGCGGTTGCTACTTTGCTTAGCGCCGAACCACTCCGGATCGGCCGTAAGTTTTCAAATTGGCTTTTTTCATCAGGCTGTCGTACTGGTGCGATATCAGGTGGGCCTGGACCTGTGCGATGAAGTCCATGATCACAACTACCACGATCAATACCGAGGTACCACCAAAATAGAATGGCACTGACCAAATCACTGTTAAAACATCGGGTAACAGACACACAGCAACCAGATAAATAGAACCAACCATGGTCAGTCGCGTCAAGACAAAATCAATGTAATCTGCTGTTTGACGTCCTGGCCTGATACCGGGTATGAAGGCACCGGATTTTTTCAGGTTATCCGCGGTTTCCTTCGAATTGAAAACCATGGCGGTATAGAAAAAGCAGAAAAACACGATCAATGACGAGTAAAGAATTGTGTAGGCCAGATTACCTGGGGTCAGTGCTGCTGCTACATCAGTCAACCAGCCGACATTTCCGGATCCACTAAACCAGGTAGCCAGAGTGGACGGGAAAATCACGATGCTGGAGGCAAAAATCGCCGGTATTACACCCGACATGTTTACTTTGAGTGGTAAGTGTGTGGATTGGTTCTGATAAGCCACTCGGCCTTGCCGCTGGGCATAATTAACCGTAATTCGACGCTGTCCGCGCTCTACCCTAACGACGAAATAAATCACCGCAACGACCAATGCCAGAATGAACAATGTAGCCGGGATGCTCAATTGTCCGGTGTTAACCAAATCAAGAGTGCCGATTACAGCCCGTGGCAAACCCGCCACGATCCCGGCAAAGATGATCAATGAAATACCATTGCCCACACCACGTTCCGTGATCTGTTCACCCAGCCACATCAGGAATATGGTTCCTGCAGTCAGCGATATCATTGCTGTGAACAGGAAGCCAACCCCGGGATTCATCACTACAGCTGTTTGGCCTTGCAAAGCAAAGGCCACGCCACCGGCCTGGATAGCCGCGAGTACTACTGTAAAGTAACGGGTGTACTGCGTAATTTTCTGCCGGCCGGATGAGCCTTCTTTTTTCAGTTGCTGCAACTGCGGCACTGCGCTGCTCATCAACTGCATGATGATGGACGCGGAAATATAAGGCATTACACCCAGTGCAAACAGTGAAAAACGCTCCAGCGCCCCACCGGTGAACAGATTGAACACGTCAACGATCGTGCCTTGCTGAGAATTCATGAACTGCAGCAATGCCTGCGGATTTACGCCTGGCACAGGTATGAAAGTACCAATGCGATAAATGATCAATGCAACAAGCACGAACAGCAGCCTTTGCCGCAGTTCGGTCAGTCTACCCAATCCGCCCAGAGAATCTGCTATTTGTGAAGGACTTCGCGACATTACTCTACCTTGCCACCAGCAGCTTCAATAGCCGCCTTCGCACCTTCACTGACTTTGAGGCCGGTGACGGTGACTGCACGCTCAATAGCACCGGTATTAATGACTTTGACATTGCGTATCACATGCCCTATCAGGCCTTCGCTTTTCAAGGTTGCGAGATCTATTACATCCGCATTCATTACCTGAATCTGGTACAGGCGGATCTCAGCATTGTATCGTTTGGACTGTGACACGAAACCACGCTTCGGCAAGCGGCGCTGCATCGGCATCTGTCCGCCTTCAAAGCCCACTTTGTGATAGCCGCCTGCACGGGATGACTGGCCCTTGTGTCCACGCCCAGCTGTTTTACCCAGCCCGGAACCGATGCCACGCCCCACACGTTTGCGAGCTTTTTTCGAGCCCGGTGCCGGGCTTAATGTATTCAGTTTCATTTCAAGTACTTTCCTTTTTTCGGGTTCGCAGAAGCGGGCCCGATATGCTCAAAATGCATGTCAGAGTTCTTCCACTCGTACCAGGTATTCGACCTTGTTCACCATGCCGCGAACGGAAGGGGTATCCTCCAGCACAACGGTCTGGTGCATTTTTTTAAGGCCCAATCCGCGCACACATTCACGGTGTCTTGGCAACTTGTCGTGGTATGAACGCACCAGCGTTACAGCGATCTGCTTGCTTTTCTTTCCAGCCATGATGATTAACCTACCTTAGCCAGAATTTCATCAACCGATTTGCCACGCTTGGCAGCAATGGACTCAGGGCTTTGCATGGACAGAAGTCCTTTTATAGTCGCCCGAACCAGGTTGATTGGATTATTGGAACCGATACTCTTGGCCAATACATTGTGTACGCCTACGGTTTCCAGAACTGCACGCATCGCTCCACCGGCAATTACGCCCGTACCATCCGAAGCCGGCTGCATGTAAATACGCGAACCTGAGTGTCGTGCTTTGATGGCATGCCACAAGGTGCCTTCGCGCAGATTTACAGAAATCATATTACGGCGTGCTTTCTCCATGGATTTTTGAATGGCCACGGGTACTTCACGGGCTTTGCCGTAGCCAAAGCCGACCTTGCCATTACCATCACCCACCACGCTCAGTGCGGTGAAACCGAAAATGCGGCCACCTTTGACCACTTTGGCAACACGATTGACTGCAACCAGCTTTTCCAGCAAGCCGTCAGCGTTTTCTCTTTCCATGTTAGACATATTCTTTACCTGTTTCGCCCGGCCTTGGTTTGGCCGCTATCAGAATTTCAAACCGCTTTCGCGCGCTGCATCCGCCAGGGCCTTTATACGGCCGTGGTAACGGAACCCGGAACGATCAAAAGCAACATCGGTAACTCCAGCTGCAACAGCCCGCTCTGCAACCGTTTTGCCAACGACAACCGCAGCATCCTTATTGTTGGTGCCTTTCAAGCCGTCACGCACATCCGACTGCAGAGTCGAGGCGGCAGCAAGGACATTTTCACCATCAGCGCTGATCACCTGGGCATAAATATGCTTGCCACTGCGGTGCACCGTCAGCCTGGCAACTCCAAGCTTGCGGATGTGTGCACGTGACTTACGTGCTCTGCGCAAACGTGCTGACTTTTTCGTATTCATCCCAATTTCCTCTCGATCTACCCAGCAGACTCTGTCGGCGGGGAATCAATGCCTTAAAAACAATTCAGCTTTGTGCCCTGATATGTACCTAACTATTTTGTTTAGGCTTTCTTGGCTTCCTTACGGATAACCACTTCATCTGAGTAACGCACACCTTTTCCTTTATAGGGTTCCGGTGGGCGGTAAGCACGAATCTCGGCAGCCACCTGGCCTACACGCTGCTTGTCACAACCCTTAATGAGCACTTCGGTCTGGCTGGGGGCTTCAATGGTGATTCCTTCCGGTGCGGTGTATTCAACCGGATGGGAAAAACCCAAGGTCAAGGACAGGGTTTTGCCCTGCACCTGCGCGCGATAACCAACGCCCACCAGGGTCAGCTTCTTTTCAAAACCCGAAGTAACACCCCTTACCAGGTTATTTACCAGAGCACGGAAGGTGCCGGCCATAGCCAGGTCGGGACTACCGACTGTCTTGACCGTTACCGTTTTGTCTTCCTGTTCCAGGGCAATAGAAGGATGTAACTGCAAACCAAGCGTGCCTTTCGGGCCCTTGACGCTAACAGCTCCACCAACAACTTTCAGTTCCACACCGGACGGTAATTCGATGGGAGCTTTTGCAATGCGTGACATGCCTATCTCCTTACGTGATGACGCACAGTACTTCGCCACCCTGCCCGGCAGCACGAGCGGACGCATCCGTCATGATTCCGCGGGAAGTGCTGACGATGGCGGTGCCCAAGCCATTAAGGATCTTTGGAAGACCCTCTTTGCTACGGTAATTCCGCAGTCCTGGGCGACTGACACGCTGAATGCTTGTGATAACCCCTTTACCCTGAAAGTACTTCAAAGTCACTTCCAGGTAAGGTTTGCCATCAACTTCCATAGCACGGAAATCGCCGATGTAGCCTTCTTCCTTCAGCACCTGTGCAATTCCGGATTTCGTTTTCGAAGCCGGCATCACGACTGTTTTTTTCTGCACGGATTGGGCATTGCGAATCCGGGTCAGCATGTCCGCTATGGGATCATTCATGCTCATTGATCTGTCCTCTTTACCAACTGGCCTTGCGCAAGCCAGGAACATCGCCGCGCATTGCAGCTTCGCGAAGTTTGTTTCTGCCTAAACCGAATTTACGATAGAAGCCACGTGGCCGACCGGTTAATGCACAACGGTTACGTTTGCGTGACGGGCTGGAGTCTCGTGGCAGCTTTTGCAGCCGGAACATTGCATCCTGCTGTACTTCAAAACTGACCTTAGGGTCTGTGATAACCGCTTTCAACTCGGCACGTTTGCTTGCATGCTGCTTTATCAAATGTGCGCGACGTTTTTCGCGATTGAGCATAGATGTCTTTGCCATCTTGGATCCTTAAATTATTTAGCCCGGAACGGAAAGTTGAATGCCTGCAACAGAGCCAGAGCTTCTTCATCATTCCTGGCAGTGGTTGCAATAGTGACATCCATGCCACGGATTGCATCAATTTTGTCGTAGTCAACTTCCGGGAACATGATCTGTTCCTTCACGCCCATGCTGTAATTACCACGGCCGTCAAAGGACTTACGATTCAAACCACGGAAATCGCGTATGCGTGGTATTGCGATGTTGACCAAGCGATCCAGAAATTCGTACATGCGCTCGCGGCGCAGGGTTACTTTGCATCCTACCGGCCAACCGTCACGAATCTTGAAGCTCGCAACCGACTTCCTGGCATTGTTGACCACTGGCTTCTGACCAGCAATTGCCGTCATATCACCCACTGCACGATCCATGACCTTTTTATCTGCCACAGCTTCGCCAACGCCCATGTTCAACGCAATCTTGGTGATTCTCGGCACCTGCATTACATTGTCATAGCCAAATTGCTCCATCATCTGTGGAACAACGACTTCTTTGTAGTACTTATGCAATCTTGACATTGCCATTAATCCTTTCTGTCTAAACCGTACGCTCTGGCGCTTCAGTTCATCAACCATTCAAACCGTGTCACAGATTTCCTGTTCGAACCTGCTAACGCAGCGACTAAATATCGATTACTTCACCACTGGAACGGAAAGTCCGGACTTTCTGCCCGTCATCCAGCTTCTTGAAACTGACACGATCACCTTTGCCGGTGACGGTGTTATAAACCTGCACATTAGAAGCATGAATTGGCGACTCTTTCTCGACAATTCCGCCGGCCTGATTCAGGCTGGGATTTGGCTTCTGGTGTTTTTTCACCATGTTCACGTTTTCTACCAGCAGCTGGTCATCACCCAGTACACGCAGCACGTGGC
>JANOGQ010000225.1:0-1743 GCA_031406105.1 Lysobacterales bacterium
GCTGAGAACGTGGACGCGCAGCGGCACCTTGCAGGAAGCAGTAGCGAATAAATTGAGTGAATGGCTGGATGACGAACTGCAGGAATGGGATATCAGTCGTGATGCGCCCTACTTCGGTTTTCGTATTCCCGGCACCGAAGACAAATATTTTTATGTCTGGGTGGATGCACCGGTCGGATACCTGGCCAGTTTCCGTGAGCTTTGTGAACGCCAGGGACTGGATTTTAACCATTGGTGGAAAGCCGATTCCAGCACTGAGGTTTATCACTTTATCGGCAAGGACATCGTCTATTTTCACACTCTTTTCTGGCCTGCCATGTTGATGGGGGCCGGATTGCGCACACCCACCGCAGTATATGCGCACGGCTTCCTCACCGTTGATGGCGCAAAAATGTCAAAGTCGCGTGGCACCTTTATCCGCGCGCGCACCTATCTGGAGCAGCTGGAGCCGGATTATCTGCGCTACTACTTTGCCGCCAAACTGGGGCCCGGTACTGCTGATATCGACCTGAACCTGGATGACTTCGTAGCGAAGGTCAATGCCGATGTGGTGGGCAAGGTGGTGAATATTGCCAGCCGCTGTGCCGGCTTTATCCAGCGCAAGTTCGACAACCGCCTGGCCAGCGCTTTGCCAGAACCAGAGCTGTATCAGCAATTCCTGGCTGAGCAAGCGCAGATTGCCGCTGATTTCGAAGGGCGCAATTACCAATCTGCGGTGCGTCGCATCATGGCTTTGGCCGATCTGGCGAATCGTTACATAGACGACAACAAGCCCTGGGTCTTGTCCAAAGAAGCAGGCCGTGAGGCCGATGTGCAGGCTATTTGCACCCAGGGAATCAACCTGTTCCGGGTTCTTATGACTTACCTTGCACCCATACTGCCTTTCACTGCCGGGCGTGCCGGTGCTTTCCTCGGCTGCCCGCTGGATCACTGGCAGTCGATTGCAACACCGTTGACAGATGTCGCGGTTAACACCTTCCAACCGCTGCTGCAGCGCATAGACCCCTTGCGGATTACGGCCATAGTCGAGGCTTCAAAATCCAGTCTGCAGGCTGCGGCTACTGAGGGGCCCGGAATGGCAGAATCAGCTACTCCAGAAACTGCGCTGGAGCCCATTGCAGAATCCATAGACATCAAATTATTCCAGCAGATGGACTTGCGCATTGCCCGTATTGTCCGGGCCGAGGCGATTGCTGGTTCCGACAAATTGCTGAAGCTGGAGCTGGATGTGGGCACCGATACACGCAGCATATTTTCCGGCATCAAGTCTGCCTATGAAGCGGAGGCGCTGGTGGGCAGGCTGACGGTGATCATTGCCAATCTGCAGCCACGCAAGATGCGCTTTGGTTTGTCCGAAGGTATGGTCCTGTGCGCCGGCTCCGGCGACAAGGAACTGTTTCTGCTGGCGCCTGACGAAGGAGCCAGGCCGGGCATGCGGATAACGTGAAACCACCAACGTGAAAACACCGGCGCTGGCAGTGCATCACGGCGAGCCATGAAAGAATACCTGCTGATCCTGGTCAGCACCGTTCTGGCCAACAATTTTGTACTGGTTCGTTTCCTGGGCCTGTGCCCCTTCATGGGTGTTTCCAACAAACTGGAGGGGGCCATTGGCATGTCAGTGGCCACTCTGTTTGTGCTGACTTTATCGTCGGTCTCCAGCTACCTGCTCAATCGATATCTGCTGCTGCCATTGCAGCTGGAGTATCTGGCCACCCTGAGTTTTATCCTGGTGATTGCCGT
>JANOGQ010000227.1:0-2780 GCA_031406105.1 Lysobacterales bacterium
GGTGAATCTCCCCATCGGGCCAGGTCTCGTCGCAGAACAGCAATACGATCGATTCTGTATCCTGGTGAACGTCGTACGCCTGCTGGCGAAGCATCTGTTCCTTCCAGGCCTTCGACTCCTGCGCCAAAATGGCCGCGGCGAGCGCGCTCATGTTGACATTTCCAAGACAGCGTTGGGCTTGAGCTATGTCCATGTCGGTGCTTCTTCCGCAGGTCGGAAACGAGATGGAGTATTGCGTGAGAAGCTTATTTTACGACTCTTTGGCGCGCCAGGAATGGGTTCTGAAGCAACTATTCTTGCCGTTCACTTGGCGTTTTTACTGCGCATGTGTGACGGCCTCGTGATGCCGCCGGCCTGCCATGCGCCATAGCATCAATGCAAAGACGAATCCGAGGGCGCCCAGGATGAAAAAGAACAACATCATTGGCTGGTAACCGGCTGGATTCTGCGCGCTCGCGCCATACTTGTCGTTCAACCAGCCAGCCACGAGATTTGCTCCGGCGATACCGGCATTCTGCACGACCCACATCAGACCGAGTGCCGTGCCGAAACTCGCCGCCGGCACGAGCTTCGCCGTCAATGGCCACATCACGGCGGGCACGAGCGAGAAGCTGATGCCGATCAATACGGTGCCGAGCCAAAGCGATCCATGCGATAGCGCCATGAGCGCGATAGAAACCGGCAGCATCAGCGCGCCGAATGCGAGCAGTGGTGCATAGCGGCCGGTGCGATCACAGAGCCAGCCGAATGCGGGCGTCGCGAAGATCGCCGACAGGAAGACCCAGGCATTGATTGCCCCGGCCGCCGCCAGGTCAAGCCCATGCGCGTGCTGGAAGTACTTGATCGAGAACGTGCTTCGAAACGCAAAGATAACCGCGAACCAGAGCACGCATAGCGCCAGCAGATACCAGTAGGCTGCGCCGAAGTTCGATATGGCGCGTAGCGAGATGGGCTTTGCATTGCGCTTTTCATTAGGGTCTGGGTGGCCATGTTTGTGGTCCAGCCACCAAAAGATTGCGGCCGCAGCCACCGATACTGCAGCAAGCACGGCCGCGATGACGAGTGGCGGCTGCCATCCTTCGGCATAGGCGCCGTAAAACCAGGCCGGCGACATGTCGGCAGAAAACGAGCCTGCGCGCCCGATGGCGACGCCCGTGCCGACCGCGAACGCCAGGTGTCGCCCGGTGAAGTACTTCACGATGGCCGTAAAGGTCGCAATATTGAATGTTTCCCCGCCGATGCCGAAAAGCAGCCGACCGGCAGCCATGCCCCTGAAATCGGGGCTGAACGCGGTGAGTGCCGCGCCCGCCAGGCAGACGATTCCGGTCCAGAACATCATGCGTGCCGCGCCAAAGCGGTCGACGAGCATCCCGCCAAACAGTATCAGCAATATATTCGGCAGGCTGTAGATCGCATTCAGCATGCCGATCTGGGAGTCACTGAATCCGCGCTGCCGATGCAGCAGTTCAGCGACCGGGCCTATCGAGTCATAGACGTAATAGTTGCCGAAATTCGCGAGCGAGACGACAACCAGCACCAACCAGGCGGTGCGCCAGTCCCGAGATTCGTCAGTCATTTTCGAGTTCCTGCCTTCTTGATTCGTGCAAAGGTCCTCCTGGACCCAGACGAACGCCAGGGCGCAAGTGTTGATACTCGACCTTGTCGAGACGACAAGGGTGCGCACCGGGGGCCTCCACGACCAGAATCCTGTCGGTCTTCGATTCAAAATCAGCCCGGAAGTGCACGCTGCTCTTGACGGCGACGATGCGCTGTTCTGCCGGGTCGATGCCAATATGCCGGAAGATCGCCTGATCCAGACACTGGCAGCGCCTGGAACCGACGACAATGCGAACGTCGGCAGGAGTATCCAGTACCCGCAGGACTGTCATCGGGCCCAGGCGGGCGGTGACTCCACCAAACATCTTGCCGGTAAACATGAACTCACCGTTGCTGAGCGATTCAACCCGGAAGCGGCCCGCAAAGGGAGATTGACCCTTCTGACCGGACTTGCCACCCAGCAGCGCGGAGAATTCCGACCCCACACCCCGCTCATGGGCTCTCGCAGCCGACTCGGCGTCATCCAGCAATGCCAGTACGGCACCTTGAGCATTGCCACGTACCAGCGCTTCCAGCAGCCCGGTGGAGTCCGACGAAGCCCCGGCCCCGGGATTGTCCTGGGCATCGGCGACAATCACGGGCCTGCGCCCGATATGGGCCATCGCCTCTGCGACTGCGGTCTCTGCCGAAAGGAGGTCATTGTCAAAGATGTGCTCGGCATCCATGAAGTTCCGGAGCAGGCTGTCCGCCAACGTGTCCGCCTCTTGCTGCGTACCGGCATAGGTGACGATGGAAGGACCGCTGTGGAAGATGTCAGCCGGCGGAAACCCCATGGCGATATCGGCGGTAACAAACTTCTCGGGGGCCAGTTGCTCCAGACTTGCATAGAGAGAGCGGCACGGTTCTGATCCCGTGTGCTGAGAAGTCAAGGGAACGAGATACGGCACCTGACGGAATGCCTTGCGCAAGCGACCTTTCATCAGCAGGTGCTCGAGAGACCCGAGAGCCCTGGCGCCGGTGGCTGCCTGATCGATATGAGGGTACGTACGAAAGATGGTGATGCACGAAGCATGCTCGACAATCCGCGGAGTCACGTTCGCGTGAAGGTCAAAACTGACGGCAATCGGCAGATCGGGGCCCGTGAAATCGCGGATTCGGCGAAGAAGCTCGCCTTCGCCATCCTCATGAGCCTGCGTCACCATGGCCCCATGCAGGTCCAGGTA
>JANOGQ010000024.1:0-10895 GCA_031406105.1 Lysobacterales bacterium
TCTATCGGGCCGTATCCCTGCACGGACGGCACAGCTTGGAAATACCCCAATTACTGAGAGGGCAACGCCGGCTTGGTGCCGACGCAGTATAGGCTTCTGGGAGAGTAATGTACAGAAACGTAAAGAAGTATCTCGTGCCTGGATTAACAGCACTGTTTTCCTGAGCAATCCCGATCATGGGTACGGTTGCCAGGAAAGGCCAGCCCGCCACAGAAACAAGCACAACCCTCAAGCGGTTGCTTTACTCCCGTTAAAATATTGTTTAATCTCCTTACGCAAGCCACAGTCAATTCTTTTTCCGAGGATACAACATGCACACATTGAAGTTCCGACCTTTTAGCCTGAGCGGTTTATCCCTCAGTTCTGCCTCCGTCTTGATGTTTCTGATGACCAGCCCGGTTTATGGTCAGGCTCTGGAAGAAATTCTCGTAACCGCGCAAAAACGCGAAGTGGGCTTGCAGGATGCCCCACTTTCCATTTCTGCCTTCAGTGGCGAGTCCCTGGAGCGCGGCGGCATTCTGAATGCCGAAGACCTGGCCCGGTCCACTACCGGCATATCTTTTACCAATCCAACACCGTTCGATCTGGAACTGAATATGCGCGGCGTGATGAATACCCGTCTTGATGCGCCCAGCGCTTCGCGCTCAGTTGGTTTGTTCATGGACGAAGTGGTGGTTGGCCGCATGGGGCTGATGAGTGTTGATTTTTACGATCTTGAACGAGTTGAAATTCTGCGTGGCCCGCAGGGTGTACTGCTGGGCAAAAACGTAGTGGGTGGTGCTATCAATATCATTACGGCATCGCCAGAGTTCGAGAGATCCGGCAAGATCCTGGGCTCATTGGGCAATCTGGATTCGCGCCGCTTAACAGGCCATGTCACCGGCGGGCTGACTGATAACATCGCCGCCCGCGCCGCCTTCCAGTACCGCGCTGACGATGGTTTTGCCAATGATGCTATTACTGGCCGTGACCTGCACGACATTGACAGCATGCAGGGGCGACTGGGTTTCCTCTACGAGAGTGACGAGGATGACCTGGCGGCCCAGCTCACCATCGAGTATCTGGACGAATCGGGCAATGGCACCTGCGGTATTGGTGAGAAGGGTAATCCCTGGGCTGTTACCCGTGCCTTCCTGGGGCTGACCTCCATCCGTGAATGTCTGCCGGAGCCGGTGCAGTATTCCAACAAACCGGGTGATACGCTGCAAGGCTATGATCGCGAGGCAACCAGCCTTAATTTTCGTATCGATAAAGGTTATGAAGGTATGACCTTCACCTCAATTACCGGCTATCGCTCCGGTGACGGCCAGAGCATGTATTCACAAACCGGTCTTGGCCCGGATGCACCTGGCGTGACTGCTGAATTTTACGCACGCCTGGCTGCGGGCAATGTCGCCGGGGCAGTACCTTTGGGATTCGCCTTTGATTTCCCGGTCAATGAAATTGAGGAACTCAGCCAGTTTACCCAGGAAGTGCGTGTGACTTCAGATTGGGGCGACAGCCGCTGGGACTGGATAGCGGGTGGTTATTACCAGAACGACAGCGCCGATAAATTTGACCGCTTCTGGTCTGAGATATTGCTGGGTGCGATCAACCCTGGAGTAGGCAGTCTGAGTGGCGAGAGCACCTGGGACAACCAGGGTGACGTCAGAAGTTATGCCGGCTTTGGTCAACTGGGATTCAAGATCACCGACACATTGAAGTTTTCCCTTGGTGGTCGATATACCGAGGATGACATCAGCGGTTTTATCAAAGGTACGGCGGTCAGGCTCGGCGACAAGTTCAAACCTGGCGACACTATTCCGCTGACGCCACTAACGGGCGAACCCGGTCCTGGTGGTGTGCTGATTCGCTATCCCCAAGGTGGTGGTTACAGCACGCCTTATGGTGAGTCTTTCAGTGAAACGACTTTCCAGGGCATTCTGGAGTGGCAGGCGCTGGACGACATGATGATCTACGGCACCATCTCCGAGGGTTACAAGAGTGGTGGTTTCCAGGACACGCCACCCAATACTCTGGGTGCGACGATTGCCTATGATCCAGAAAACGTTATCAACTATGAGATGGGATTGAAGTCGGAGTTCTGGGACAACCGTGTTCGCCTTAATGGTGCACTGTTCTACATGGACTATGAAAACCTGCAGGTTGAATTCACCAATGACCAGTGCCTGTGCAATATTGTGTCCAACGCTTCCGATGCCGAGATCAAAGGTGCTGAGCTGGAAGTGCAGGTTGCTGCCACTGAGGCACTTTTTGTCTGGGCATCCGGTTCCTGGGTAGACACCGAATACATTGATTATGTGATCAGCACCGGTGATTTTTCCGGCAACCAGCTGCAGCGTACGCCTGAATTCAAGTTTAATACCGGATTTGAGTTCACCACCGGTGCCGGAAGCTGGGAAGATTCATTGTTGTTCCGGCTCAACTATACCTGGCAGGATGAAATGCCCTGGGCGCACACCAATGTACAGTTTGAGCCGTCGTTCGGTCTGTTTGACGGCCGTATCAGCCTGGCGCCTCAGGGTCAGCCCTGGAGTGTCTCTGTCTGGGGCAGGAACCTGACCGACGAAGATGTACGCGCCAATGTGATCGAGTTCCTCGGTGGCCAAATAGCGCTGTATTCACCGCCCCGGACCTACGGTTTTGATGTGAGCTGGGAGTTCTGATTCCCGACTGGCATTGCCTGCCTGAAGAACGGAAAGAGAGAGGCCAGAATTCAAGATTCTGGCCTCTTTTTTTGTGCGCTCTGACCTTGAGCCTGCTTCGATGGTCGACATCGAAAAGGTTGAATCGGCCGATGGTCCTGGCTGTTGATAAGGAAACTCTGATTTATTCAGAGCTTCCATAATTGTGCTTGCGGCTTGCCTGCGCAGCCGGCACCATAAGCCACTACCAACAGTCAGGGTATCCACCATCCATGCGACTTCAGATCGTTTCCCTTTTAGCTTACTTCAGCGCAATGACCGCATTTGCGCAACCGGGCCCTGTTCCCAAAGATGAGTTGTTGCTGCCGCCTGCTGATGCGGTCCATTACATCATTGTTTCCGAGTCCAATACCCATGGCGATGAGTGGCGTTGGGAAACTGCAGAGGGCACTGTTGCTTTCCGCAAGTCGCAAAGCCTGCGCGGCTGGATTACCGAGACCGATGCCGTGGTAGTTCTGGGTTACGACGGGATACCACAAAAAATCCGGATCCGCGGTGTGACGCCGGATGGCGATGCTGCCGAAACCATGGAAGCTAGTTCCGAAGGCATACGCTGGGACTCAGGGGCCGATCGGGGCACCGCAGCGGCCGATAGCGGTTTTTACCTGAGCAGAGGTGGGCCCCAGGCCTTGTTCGGGCTATTGGTGGAATACATGCTGGACAAGGGGGAAGTGGCCCTGCTGCCAGCCGGCACAGCTCGCTTGCGTGATGGTGAGACGCTGTTTATCGAGGATGAAGACGGCGACCTCGAAGCACGCCTGCTGTTCATAGACGGACTGCGCCCGTCTCCGGTAGCGGTCTGGGTAGACGATAAGGGCAGTCACCTGGCCACCATTGATGGCATGGGCCTGATACGAGAGGGTTATCAGGAACATTTCCTGGCGCTCCGCGAGGTGCAGGAAAAAGCCGCGATTCAGGATTCGGAAGCGGTAGCAGCCCGCTTCCTGACGGAAAACGCCCGCCGGCCGGTTCTGATCGACAACGTAATGCTGTTTGATGCCGATGAAGGAAATTTTCTCACTGACATGGCTGTCAGTGTCGAGGACGGCAAAGTAGCTGCTGTTGGTCCGGCCGGATCACTGGCTTTGCCCGAGGGTGGGCGCAGGCTGGATGGAAAGGGCAAGACCCTTGTTCCCGGCTTGTGGGATGCCCACAAGCATTTTGGTGATGGTTACGACCTGCTGGCCAACATGGCCACGGGTATGACCAGTATCCGCAGCCCCGGCACCGAATTGAATACCCTGGTGAAGGCCATAGCGGCACGGGCAGCCGGTAAACTGCTGGCACCGGAAATTTTCGGCGCGATCATTATCGACCAGCGGCATCCGCTGTCCGCACAAAGTGCGGTGCTGGTATCCAGCGAAGCGGAAACGGTCAAGGCGGTCCAGCTGGCAGCCGAGAATAAGCTGTGGGGTGTCAAGTTTTACACTTCCATGAATCCGGCATGGATTGCGCCCGGCGCAGCTGAAGCCCACCGCCTGGGCCTGAATGTTCTGGGCCACGTGCCTGCAACCATGCGACCCCTCGAAGCAGTGCAGGCGGGCTATGACGAAGTTACCCATTTGAACTTCATCATCATGCAGGCCTTGCCCCAGTCGGTGGTGGACGTCTCCAATACCGCTGCCCGATTCGAAGGGCCCGCCCGATACGCCAGGGACGTGGACCTGGATGGGCCGGTAATGACCGAATTTATCGCGGAACTCAAGGCGCGTGGTACCTGGGTGGACCCGACTATCATGATTTTTGAGGGCTCGTTCACTACCGACACGCCCAGGTTGGCGCCGGCTTTCCTGCCCTATGCGGGCACTTTGCCGGTAGTTTTTGAACGTAACCTGAATTCCGGCGGCTTTCCCCTTTTCGGCGACCTAACCCGTGAGGACTTCATCAAGAGCTATGAAAAAATGGTGGCGCTGATCGGCAAGCTAAGCGAGGCAGGCGTACCCATCGTTGCGGGTACCGACGGCTATGGTCTTGAGCTGGTGCGCGAAATCGAGATTTACGAACAGGCAGGCATGAGCAAGGCGCAAGCCTTGCAGACGGCAACCATCAATCCCGCCCGGTTGGTAGGAATCGCCGACCGGACCGGCTCGATCAAAGTGGGTAAGGAAGCCGATTTGTTGCTGGTGGAAGGAGATGTCAGCGCCGAACTCGGTGCATTGCGGCGTGTGCATACCGTCATCAGCGACGGTTACCTGATGAGCGGTGATGAGCTGCGCGCGGCTGCGGGTTTCACCGGGATGCCGCGCTAGTCATTTTTGGAGTATTTCGGTTGCCCTGGAAGGGCTGTGATGTGGCGGCAATTACCACTGCTTATGGCGGCGAGGCGCTGTGCGCCGGGGCCAGGGCGATTATCAACGGCATGCTGTGTCGTTCATCATGAGGTGCTGTAAATGAAGTTTTGGCAATCATTCGCTTTGACATGCTGCTTGAGCATACCCGGCGTCTTGCTGGCAGCAAGCGATGCAACCACTCCTTCCGCACCATCCGATCTCCGCAACGTCATCCTCATCACCCTCGATGGGGTTCGCAGCCAGGAAATCTTTGGCGGCCTGGATGAAACGATTGCGGTTCATGATGCAGAGCAGGTCTATTCCGAGATTGCAGAGGTACGTTCACGTTACCCAGGTGAGACGGCGGAACAACGCCGTGCGGCATTGATGCCGAATTTCTGGAAGCTGCTGGTACCGCAAGGCCAGGTTTTTGGCAATCCTGCTTTCGGCAACCACGTCAAAGTACAGAATCAGGTGCTGTGGTCTACTCCCGGTTACGTGGAGATCATGACCGGTGGGCCCAGGGCGGTCAGTGACAACGAGGCGCGCCGTTACCCCTGGCCCACGGCGATGGAAGTGGCAAAAAAGGAACTGGGCCTGGGCTATCACCAGGTAGCCCAGATCGGTTCCTGGACCGGCTACTCACTGGCGGCCGCCAGCCAGGACGACGCCTTCCTGATGGTAGGCACATTTGACAAAATTCCTGCGCCCTGGAGTACAGCGGAGCTGGACAAGCTGGCCAGCTTGCGAAGCGAGGTGATGGGTCTGTGGTCGGAAGGCAGCGATGACATGCTCACGTTTCGCATGGCAGAGGGATATCTGCAGGCCCATCAGCCCCGTTTGCTGTGGATCGCCCTGGTGAACTCCGATGATTGGGCGCATGCGGATCGCTACGATCGCTACCTGGATTATCTGCATCGGGTGGACGGGTTGAAGGTGAGCTCTGGCAGACCGTGCAGGCTATGGATACCTACCGCGACAAAACCACCCTGATCATCACCACCGACCACGGCCGTGGCCTGCAAGGCAGTGATTGGGCCGAGCACGACATCAGCATCCCCGGCAGCGAGGACATCTGGCTGGCGGTGATTGGTCCGGCTACGCCGGATATGGGCGAGCTGACAACACCAGGTGTGGCCTACCAGGGCCAGGTTGCTGCTACCGTGCTGCAGTATCTTGGCCTTGACTATCGCCAGCTCGGCCCGGACGTTTTACCACCCGTCAGTGTCGGCAGCGGCGAAAGCGAAGAAAGCGAAGAAAGCGGACATTAGGCGCGAGCTCACTCGCGACAGCTTACTGGCGCACAAACGCGAGATTGCGCACCCGGCCTGATTGCAGCGTGAATCCTTCCACTTCGCCCGCAGTATTTCTGGTGAAAGTGAAGGCGCCATATGCCGGATTCTCGAAGGTCTCGCCGAACATGGCGGTCAGCTCCTGCGGCCCTTCGTCATGGCCCAGGCCAGCTTCTCGCCCGCTTCGCGGTCTCACCTTCTCCAGGCTGAACCACAGTTTCCCCTCATCAAGCTCAAGTATGTAGACGGTGTCGAGTTCAGGGCTGTAATACTCACCCTCATATTCCGCCAGTTCGGCGGGGTCAAGCTGCAGGCGATCAAAGGGTGTAAAGACGCCGCTGGCCTCGCCATTGATAAACCGCCTGAGCACTTTTGGACGGTCTCCCTCCATGTCAAATTCAACCAACACCTCAGAGGGCACTCCCATCATCTGGAAGCGATTGGCAGCAACCGGGCGCAGGACATTCTTCTCTGCAGGTGAATGCACGGCCCAGAGTTCACCATCGATAACCCGGCTTTCGGCAGCAAGAGCCTCATCGGCTTCCCAGAAATCGCCAGCGAACTTCTCCAGCTCTTTCACATTCATGGCAAAGTCCGGCAGTTCTGTGACGGATGCTTTGGGTTCCAGCACATCGGCCAGCAGCAGATCGCTGACCTTCAAGGCGAGAGTTCCCGGATCGGCGTCTGCACGATTGCACAGCACGATTACCGAGAGCTTCAGGTCAGGAAACCGCTGAATCATCGCGCGATAACCCACCCACGAGCCGCTATGGCTAACCGTTTTCTGGCCTCGATACTGGTCTACATCCAGCCCGTAGGCATAGGTGATGGCAGTGCCATCTTTCAAGTTGGCCGGAGTGGTCAGGCGGGTAATCAATTCCGGGCCACCCTTGCCGAGACGGTTCTGGTAGAAATTCTGGTCCCAGGCAAACAGCTCATCGACGCTGGTGAATACGCCACCATCTCCCACCATGTCCAGTGTGCTCATGCTGATGCGAAAGCCATCCTCATCGGGGGCATAACCGTAGGCACGCAGAGGCACCAACCGGGTGTGGTCATCGATGTAGCCCGTCCGCTCCATGCCCAGCGGTCCAAAAATGTGTTCTTTGCCGTACTCACGCAAAGTCTGGCCGGTCACCCGCTTGACCAGGTGGGCCAACAGCAGGTAGCCCGAGTTGCTGTAGAGAAACTCAGTGCCCGGCGGGAAGTTGGTTTCCTGCTGGCGGGCCATGGCATCGATCGCCCACTGGTCCGTGTAGTTGTCTGCATCACTGCCCTTGCCTGCCAGATAAGCCAGTTGCAGGTAATCGCGAATACCGCTGGTGTGAAAAACCAGTTGCTCGATGGTGATATCGGCTGCCCAGCCTGGAAATTCCGGAAAGTACTTTGCCAGCGAATCGTCCATGGATATCTGGCCGGATTCGGCCAGCAAGGCTACTGCAACCGCTGTGAACTGCTTGCCCACTGAAGCTGTGTCAAAAATGGATTGTGTGGTCAGGGGAAGGTCGTATTCCAGGTTGGCCTTGCCGTAAGCCTTTCGGTAAACCCAGTCACCGTTTTCGATGACACCCAGCGCACAGCCGGGCACGTTGCCGCTGGCATAATCGCTGAACAGGGCATCAATCGCCGGGTGGGATTGTTGCGCATGAAGTGCGGGGGCGAAAAAGACAAAAATCAGCAGGGTTGCCCAGATAAGGCGAGAGTGCGGAGTTGCTGGCATACAGCCCACAGTGCTAGAGGCCTGTAACCGTCAAATCGGCAGCGCCTGGCTCGGCCCGAGGCCCAGTTGTAAGGCGGGTACTGAGCCAGGCACCAAGCGCTATCAATATTAAAGGAATGAAGGGTTGAAAGGGCCAATAGGGCAGATAAGTCTCAGGAATGCGCGTCAAAGCGTAGCCGGTGAGCCATTCTTCGGCCGCTTGTTGCCAGGATGAGCTCAGGGCTGCAGTGACCAGCCCCAATGCCACCAGCGACCAGGCGCTGATCTGGCAGATGACAGGCAGGTGCGGATGGTCGATGGTCTTGCTGATCCTGTTGATCTGCTTCTTACGCCAGCCCAAAGGCCGGAGCGCACAGGCAGAAAATGCCAGTATGAAAAAAACGTAATCCAGGCTGATGGGATCGGGGTAGTAGAAACAATTCCACCAGTAAACGGTATAAGCGTAAGCCCAGAGAAAATAGATCCCACCCTTGTGCAGCCATCGCCAGCTTTTGGCTGAGATCAGCTCACGGCCGAATTTGAATGAGGTAATGGTCATGGCGACCAGGAAGGTATAGCCCACGACGCCTTCAATGGCATCGCGCAGGACGTAGACTTCTTCCACGTAGTACTCGGTATAACCAATCACCAGCCACAGAATGAAAAATGCCTGCCAGGCCATGGCAGCAGCGAAACACAGGCCGAAGATTTTCCGGTTGCGCATCAGCCAGCGGGTAAATGCGGATGGAAACAGCAATTGCAGTGAGGAGGCCGCAAAGGCGATTAACAACCACGGTATCGCAAACCGGACCGATAACTGAATCATGGAAGAGACGGCAGGGGCGCTCCACTCATCCACTGGCAGCATTCCTGCAAGCATCACCAGCGAGATGGGCAGGCTGATCAGCCAGAACAGCCGCCACTGATTGATGTTCCTGTTGTTCAAAACTTCGCCCAAGGTCATGGTTGCTGCGCTTCCTCTGCCGATGTGCCGGATCATGGATTGCCCGGCAATTCGGCTGCTGCAAAGCATACTCAGCTTGGCGGTTCATTGCTATGCAGAATACTGGAGGGGTGATCAAGCCAATAGCTGCAATACAAAAGAGCCAGGAATGAACTCTTGTGCTAAGGTGCCCATCGATCATTGCGTCTTGGGAAAGACATATGAGGAAACCCATTGAATTTATCCCCGGCAGCATCCTGCCAAGCCCTTACGAGTATTGCGGCGTATGATGATTAAGCCGTTTCAGCTGCGGGCAACCTGGAACTGCGGAGTATGGTCATGAATGCACTGTTTCGATCCTTGCTGCTGCTCACCTGCGTATGCCTGACAGCCTGTGAATCGGTATTTGTGACGCAACCCTTAGGCGACGATGTCGTGGTGCTGGAAGAGAAGCTCTGGCAGGGCCAATGGAGCAACGGTGAGATGGTGCTCACAACCACCATCATCGATGCAGAAAAAGGCATATTGCAGGCCGCTTGGGTAGAGCGGGGTGAGCTGGGCGGTGAGTTGGAAATGGCCACTGGCTATGTGCGCCGGACTGGCGCTGTGACCTATCTCAACCTGCCCAATTTCGACAGTGATGCACCTCCTGCTGAGGACTCGGGTGAAAACAAACCATTGGAATACCATTGGGCGCTTTTGCAGCATGATGAACATCACGCCATATTGTGGTGGCCCAACCAGAATCGGTTCCGAGATGCGGTTAAAGCCGGGATCTTGCCGGGAAGCATCAAGGAAGATCAGGATGTTTTACTCGGCAAACTGAGTGAAGCACAACTGCAGCGGATTAATACACCGGAAGCCAACCTGCTGAACTGGACAGAACCTTTGGTGTTTGTGCGGATAGGCGACTGAAGATTGGCGTGAAGGAGGCTGCCTGGAGCCGATCTTGATTCGTGGCCGTGACCGCTCCTACAAGTTGGTCGACTTCGGAAATGGACTTGTTTTGAATGAGTGAACCATGCCTGATCTCAACAAACCCTATTGGCAAGACTATGCCGAACTGCTGCGACAGCTGGGTCTTGATAGTGAATCGAAGGGGACACTGCCGGAACCAAATGCCCTGAACCTGTTGCTGGGGAAGCTGATCGTTCAGCAAATCAGCAAGCCACTCCGCTTTGTGCCGACTCCACCTCCGCCCGGAACCTCTTATGAAGCGCATATTTTTCAGTCCGGCGAAATCAGTACGCGACAGAACAACTGGCACGACCTGTGCAACGCGCTGGTCTGGGCGCGCTACCCGCGTACCAAGCTTGCCATGAATGCCCGACACTGCGCAGAGATACAGGCAGGAAATCTTACCCGTCGCGGTCAGGTGCGTGACGCGTTGACGCTGTTTGATGAGTGTGGTGCGGTGGTGGTTGGCGATCAGCCGCAGTTGTTGCAGGCTCTGGCTCAGCGCGACTGGCAGGCTTTGTTCTGTGATCTCCGGCCCGCCTGGCAGCAGCATATGCGTGTTTTCCTGCTTGGCCATGCCTTGCTGGAAAAGCTGCTCAAGCCCTACAAGGCCATCACGGCGCAGGTGCTGATCTTTGAGGCTGATGCAGACTTCCTGCAAGCGGATGCAGTAACTCAATGCGCAAAGCTGGATGGATTGCTGGCAATACAGACGCAAGCCGGTTTACGCTTGCGCTCCACCACCGAGTTGTCGCCTCTGCCATTGATGGGCATACCTGGCTGGTGTACAGCGCAGCAGCAGTCAGGCTTTTACGCAGATCTGCAAGTGTTCCGACCACCCCCTTTTTTTGGAGATCAACCTGTGGTTAATTCAGACCAGCAACGGCAAGCAACGGTCAGCCATCGGGAAACGGCCAGGCGCGGGAGATTTGATATCGGTGAAGGCGCAGAAATGACTTACAGCCGACCTTCACCCAGCATCATGAAGATCAACCACACGCTGGTGGACCAGCGTCATCGGGGCAAAGG